>CAIYES010000126.1 GCA_903925275.1 uncultured Bacteroidales bacterium | reverse complement strand
GGATGGAACGAGATTATTCACCGCCGGGAAGAAAATACTGACCATTGATGCATCCCTTCCGCAAGAGGATATTACCGGTGTGGGTGATGTTAACATCGGGCAGAACTATATCTTTTATCTGGATAACAACCTGATTCACAATGAGTATTATATTATTCCAACCAATAGCAATTATGGTACTGATTATCAAAGTAATCAATTGCTGGTTTTAAACAACGATCTTGCCCATGTACGCTCGATCCCGCTTGAGCCTTTTCATATATTGTATTTATATAACCAACAGTCCTATTCTACGGTGGATGCAATCGGGCAATATGTTTTTTCCAGCTCAGAGGGTAGCAAAATAATTGTCGTCAGCAAAGCAAGCGATTCCTATTCCAATACGTGGGGAATAGAAATAATTGACAGGGTATGGAAATAACCCGCGGTTAATAAGTCAGTCTCCCTGGAACGAAATAGCAGATCCCTAATGGGAACGCAATAGGATGTTGATCCTCAGTTCGTTAACGGCATTCAGTGGCTATAATCAAGGTATCATTGCCGGGAAGGCAGTTAATTGAAAATAATAAGCTTGCTGAAATGATCCTTTCCGCACCAATTCAATTTCAACAAATAGACCCCGGCGGGCAGGCCGTCAGAGAAACTTTTTTTAATATTGCCGGCGGGACATGACTCGTGCATCAGATTCAAAACCCGGTCTCCAGTTGTGTTCAACAGATCCAGGGTGACAAGACCGGGTGAATCAATCGAAAAAGTTACAGTGAATACGCCGCCTGCCGGGTTGGGGAAAATCTGCAGGTTGTATCGCCAGCCTTGTTCAGCAATACCATCAACGGTATTGTTTCCCGAAATCATCTGGTAGTCAGGATCGAAAATGACCGAATCGACCGTAAAAGGGATGGTAGCGGTAAATGATTGTCCTGAATATGTATTTAAGATACGGAGGATGGTATCACGGGTTGCATTCTTAAACGCTACAGCGACGGGCATTTCGAAAAAGGAGACCGATGGGTGCGACTGGGTCTGACCAATGGTAAAGGTTACCGTATTGCCCGATTGAATCCAGTTGATATGATAGGAAGGAAAACCTTCACCCGTGAACCAATCATCAAAATACCAGGTGAGATCGCGGCTACAGGAACTTTCAAGATGCGATTTTAAATTTGTTGTACGGGCAAATCCATAAGCCAGGCTGACATCACAGATATAATTGTTCAACGCGGCAAAAAATGCGGAATCACCTATGATCCATCTCAACTGATGCAGGATCATGGCTCCTTTGGCATAGGAAAGCCGGCTATCAAACAGGCGACTGACGTCGGTCGTATCGGTGCACAACACCGACCCTCCGGGTTTAGAGATAATGCTCTTAACCCGGACCTCCCTGAAACGTTTCCACCAAAAGGGCGACAGGTGTTCGTAACACAGTCCCGAGAGGTAAGTGGCAAATCCTTCGTTTAACCAGATATCTGACCAGGTCCCGCAAGTGACTTTATTTCCGAACCACTGGTGAGCGAGTTCATGTGCCAGCAGTTCAAAACCAAATGAGGTGACAAAGGTCATTGTTTGATGTTCCATACCTCCTCCCCATCCAAACTGGGCATGACCATATTTCTCGTTTTGAAACGGGTAAATACCGAACAGGCTGTCAAATAGCTGGATCATCGATACAACGATCGCCGTTTGTTCAGAAGCGGTTGCCGAATCTTCGGGATAGACGTAGTTGACCAAAAGGAGGGTATCGGCGCCGAAAGGCACCCGCTGTTTGTACTGTGCATAGTTGGTCACGGCTAAGCAAACCAGGTAAGCAGCAATAGGGTACCGATGTTTCCAATGGTATATCTTATCTGTGCCAACCGGCGACACCGAAATGAGGATTCCGTTGCTGGCCGAACTGTAAGCTGAAGGAGTCCGGATATAAATATCTATAGAGTCGGCCTTGTCGGTGAGTCCATTTTTACACGGCCACCAGTCACTTGCCCCGTAAGGTTCCGAGAGCGTCCAGATCACCGGTATTCCGTTATGCGTACTTTGAACAAAGGCATCAAAACCATTATCAGGCGGTACACCATGATAGTAAACGGTAACAGAGTCGGCCACCTGCGGTGGTATTGAGGATGGGAAATGAATGGCCAGCTTGTCCAAAGCTTGATTCCATGACACCGGCTGGAGGTGGTAGATTACCGAATCGACTGTTAGCGCCTGGTTCAGATCAAACATAATGGAATCAAGTCCCTGTTGAACCGGGGTAAAGAGGCTGGTAACATTTCCCGAAATTTCTTTAATAGCCGGATCGATGTTCCACCGGCAGCGGTACCATTTCACATCATAGTTTGTGGATGTTTCCTTGTTCCCCGTGATAAGCTTCCCTGCATATCCATCCTGTTCCGCCTTCGCGATCGTCATCAGATCATTCTCATGAAAGATTACCTGGGCCTGCAGAAAACCTGCAAACAGCAGACAAAAGATTAGTGTCGCTTTTCTCATTTCAGTTCCTATGATTGTTTAAACATTCAGGATATCACTTTCTATTTGATTTTTTTGACCTTCCCGTACAGACGGTTCATGCGGGATGTGTACTTTTCATAGGTCAATGGTTTATATGCGCAGATTTCAGCCAGTTCCTTTTTCGTCACATCCAGGTATTCTATTACAGGATCAACATTGGCAGGCATTTCCCACAGGTTGTCGTCCATCAGCATCTTCATTGCATGATCCCGGGTAATTTCTCCTGCATTTTTCACCGTGGTTTGAATGTTTTTCAAGGTCAGGGGGCTCAAAAATCCGTTATCATAGGTCATGGCCAGAAACGTGAGTTTGTATTTCCTGGCAGCCAGATAGAGCATAAAGGTACTGTCTTTCCCGCCACTTAAGGGAACCAGCACATCATAGTCGAGTTTTCGTTTCCGGGCAGTTTTCCGGGCATTTCCAAATTCGTCAACCAGGGCTTGTTCCCCGATGGGTTTAAAGTGCTGATCTTTTTCACAAAAAGAGCATTCGCCTTGTTCATTAAATGTCAGATCGGGATATTGGTCATTCAAAATACATTTTTTACAGGTTTTCATCACGCAATAATGTGTTTAATAGCCCATTGGAATATCAAAATTATCCTGTACGGTTTCTAAAAACAGAATTCCTGACGGATATTTCATCACAAAAAGATGAAAATAACTGACACCCACTTCGGCAGCAGGATTGTGAAAAAAACAATGCTAAAGTACGATTATAATCGTACCGGAAGAAGGATGATAAGTTTTTTTACTATCAGATTTCACCCCGCCCCGGGATGTAAGCAGTTATTCTGCATGCTGTTCCGGGAAACAAAGAAAGGATTATATTTGAGGTCCTGAAATACCCATAGGAATAAAGTTGATGAAAACCGTGAATGATATTTTTGGGTATTCCATATGACCATTGAAATAGAAATTGTTAACATATGAAATACCCATAAGAACAAGGTTCATGCAAACCGTGAATGATAATTATGGGTATTCCATGTGACCATTAAAATAGAAATTATTAACACATGAAATGGAAAAGAGATCCCACCAATGAAAAAAAAACTTCGGAAACCGACGATCGTGGTTGTCATTTGCCTGTTGAACCTGCTGGCAACGGGACAGGTACAATATACACCCTATGATGAATTACCGGGCATTATCAGGAGCTATAAACCTGCGTATTGCAATAACCTGCCGGCATGGGCGAAGATGCTTTACCAGACTCCTGTCAACTTTAACGATATCAGCCGGGATTATGAGTTATACATGGCACAGCATCCCGGGGAAAAAAGTGCGATCAACCGGTATTTTCAAATCTGGCGCAGGGCTGTCGGACCATTTGCTCACCCGGATGGAACAATTGAGTTGCCTGATCTTCAATCGTTTTATGAAAATGTACGAATTCCCCAGCTGAATGCCGGCCGGTTCGTTGAACATGCCCCGCAAAACGGAGCCGACTGGACATTCCTCGGTCCGCAGGAGACTTTCTGGCTGAATGAAACCGGAGCGGCCACAGCGCCGCCATCCTGTCCCTGGCAAGCCAATGTTTATTCCTTTGACGTGGCAAATTCTGATAACAACATAATCTATTGCGGAACTGAAACGGGCTATGTGAATAAAACCACCAACAAAGGCCTCACCTGGCAACTCGTAGGGCAGAATTATCCGTTTGGCGGAGGAGTCACGGCGGTGGCAGTTCACCCGTCGAATCCGGATATGGTTTATGTTGCCGCGGGAAATCAGGTGCACAGAACCATTGACGGTGGGATGACCTGGGCTCCCATTCTCCCTGCCAGTGACCTCTTTTACGCCGATCGGATGAAGATCGACCCGCTGAATCCACAGAAGATAATAGCCGCTTCAGGCAACGGCTTATACCTCAGCAACGACGGCGGCGCCATCTGGGCAAAGAAATGGTCCGCTCCGGTGTATGACATCGAGATCAAACCAAACGACAATTCCCGGATTTTCGCATTGACAAAGGCAAATGGAAACTTTTCTATCATTATGTCGACTGATGGTGGCCAGTCCTTCCAGGTGCAGACTACGTTTCCGGATATTTACATTGAATCAAGCGGTGGGTTGCTTGCCATGACCCAGGCTAATCCAGACATCATGTTTGCCATTTTGCTGGGTGCCGGGAATACTCCATATCTGCTCAAAGGCACTCTGACAGGAACTGTATGGAACTGGATTTTGCAGGCTACAGGTGGAACAGGTTCATTCCAAATGGACAACGGGCAGGGCTATTTCGATTTGGTACTCGACATATCCCCGGTGAATGCAAACACGATCCTGGTGGGTACAACGACCTTGTACAAATCGGTCAATGGCGGCATTAGTTTTACCGCTGTGGGAGGATACGCAGGCAGTTACAGCATCCACCCCGACATTCAGGATATAAAAATGCTCCCAAGCGGCGAGACCTGGGTTTCAACCGACGGGGGTATGAACCTTACCACCGACAATTTCGGGAGCGCTGCCAATTACTTTGTGAGGGTAAACGGGCTGATCGGTTCCGACTTGTGGGGCTTCGACCAGGGATGGAACGAAGATATTATGGTAGGTGGCAGGTATCATAACGGGAATACGGCCATCGCCGGGTTCTATCAGCCCAAAGCTTTGCGCATGGGTGGCGCCGAATCGCCAACCGGATGGGTACTTCAGGGTAAAAGCCGTCACGTGGCATTCAACGATCTGGGCAACGGATGGATTTTGCCTCAAACGGCCGAAGGGCAACCTGAGGGGCGTTTTATCTTCAGCAAATATCCCAACATGGATGAATACGGGGGGCGCAGGAGCAACCTGGTGCATCATCCGAATTACTATGGCACCCTGTTCCTTGGCGAAGGCACCGGGTTCTGGAGAAGCACCGACATGGGGGTAACATGGGACCTGCTCCATAATTTCGCGACCAGTGTAAGATACCTGCAGATCAGCTACAGCAACCCCTTGGTGATCTATACCGATGTTCTTGGCTCGGGATTGTACAAAAGCACCGACGGTGGGATGACCTGGGAGTTGAAACCTTCGCTGACCAATCCTCCCTATGGCACCGCCAACTGGAAAGGCAAGCTGTTCCTGGCCATCTCTCCCTACGATGAAAATGTGATCTACGCCTGCCTGCAGAATGGAACATGGTCGGCCGATATTGGCAAGGTTTTCAAGTCATCCGATGGCGGTGATACCTGGGAAAACTGGACCGGAAGCCTTTCAGAGTACATGAAATGCCTGGTCATACAGCCAACTGATACGCAGCAGGATCTGGTCTACCTTTTTACCAATGCCACAAACGGTAAAACTGCAAAGGTTTATTACCGTAAGACCGGAATGACCGACTGGGCTTTATTCAATACCAACTACCCCGCCGGAATGGCGACAAATCTGGCCCTGCCATTTTTCAGGGATGGCAAACTGCGTGTTGGCGGTAACAGCGGCGTATGGGAATCGCCGATGTACGACACGGCTTT
Organism: uncultured Bacteroidales bacterium; assembly: GCA_903925275.1. Lineage (GTDB taxonomy): Bacteria > Bacteroidota > Bacteroidia > Bacteroidales > FEN-979 > CAIVAT01. The sequence continues at coordinate 14,957 of CAIYES010000126.1, read as the reverse complement.
TATACCCATCATCAACCCATGGATCGAAAAAGTCCATTACGACTGCATGCTTGATACCTTGTATTTTGACGACCATTCGATGCTGAATCACACCGGCGCAACCTGGCATTGGACCATCTCGCCGCAGCCGGCATGGATTGACAATCCCGGCATCCGCAATCCCCGCGTGGTACTTGGAAGTCCCGGTTCCTATGATGTAAGCCTTGTCGTGACAAAGAACGGGCAAACCTACACAAAAGCCATTGCCGGTATGGTGACTGCATCCACCTGTCCTTCGATTTACGATTGTAACAACCCTGCCGAACTTCCAAAAAGCGGATGGTCACTGATATATGTTGACAGTGAAGAGATCAATTACCCCGGACTGGCAACGATGAGCTTTGACAACGATCCAAACACCATCTGGCATACCCGGTGGAGTACCGGCGATGATCCCTACCCCCACGAAATACAGGTCGGCCTTGGCGACCGGTACAGCATCAGCAAATTTACCTACCTCACCCGGCAGGATGGAGAAAACGGACGGATCAAAAACTACATGCTGTATATCAGCGAGGATACCCTTGACTGGGGACTACCCGTTAAAACCGGACAGTTTGTCAACACTTCAGCCCCGCAGACCATTATCCTGGACTCTTTAAAAACAGGAAGATATTTTCGGCTGAAGGCACTTTCGGAAGTGAACGGAAATCCATGGGCTTCGGCAGCCGAATTCAGCGTAGTTGGCTGTGTTGACTGGCCTGCAGGATCGGGGCCGGAAAACTTCCATAATAACATTAGCGCCTTTCCGGTACCAACCAATGGAGCTGTGGAAGTTTCAATGCCATCAGGAAAAAATTTCCATTACCAGGTTATTTCATCCGATGGCAGGATTGTCGGCAAGGGATTCATCGAAAATCCCGAAACCACCTGGCCGTTAAACATGGGTAATTGCAAAGCAGGGATTTACCTGATCCAGCTTACCGATGAACTGGGGGTGATCTACCGGGTAAAGGTGGTGAAGCGATAACAAATTTTCACATGCATCAGGATGAGTTCACCCAGGCTGATTGTCTTTCCTGAGAATTCCAGGTTAAAAGTTCCGGTGACCAAATATTCGCTAAATTTGCAAACTTTTTATTGTCCCATTAATAGTTTGTAAATTGATAAAAAAATCGACGGTAATTGTAGGATTGAGCGGTGGGGTTGATTCTTCAGTGGCGGCTTACCTGCTCAGGGAGCAGGGTTACAATGTAATTGGCGTCACCATGGCGATCTGGGACGGTCAATATAAATCGACCGGTAGCCACGCCTGTTACGGTTCCGATGAAGAGGAAGAGATCCATGAAGCACGTGAGGTTGCCAGGAAACTTGACATTCCTTATCATGTATTTAACTGCTCGGCGGAATATAAACAGGCAGTCCTTGACTATTTTAAATCTGAATATCTTGCAGGTCGGACACCAAACCCCTGCATCCAGTGCAACCAGCTCATCAAATTCGGGATGTTACCCGCCATGGCGAAAAAGAGCGGCATCAACTTTGACTTTTTTGCAACAGGACATTATGCAAGGGTTGATTTCAGTGAAAAAAGCCAGCGTTACGTTCTGAAAAAGGCGGTTGATCAGAAAAAAGACCAAACCTATTTTATACACCGGTTATCACAGGCACAATTGAAGCAGGTAATGCTACCGATCGGAGGGTTCAACAAGCCTGAGATAAAAGAGCTGGCACGAAAGGTGGGAATTACAGTTGAAGATATAGAGGAGAGCCAGGATTTTTACAGCGGAGATTATAAGGATTTGCTTGAAGTAGTTGAAAATCGCGGCGATATCGTGGATTCGAAAGGCAAAGTGCTTGGACATCATAAGGGGATCTGGAATTATACAATCGGCCAGCGGAAAGGGCTTGGCATTGCCTTTTCCGAACCGCTTTATGTGATCGGGCTGAACAAGGAGGCCAACACGGTTACGGTCGGGCTTCGCAATGAGACTTACAATGACACCTTTATCGTTTCCGACCTGAACTGGATTTCACTGGCTAACCTGGAACATCCCATGGACTGTACAGCAAAAATCCGGTCAACACAGCAAGAAAGGGAAGCAAGGATTGAACCCCTTGAAAATGGCCTGGTAAAGGTGACCTTTTTCCATCCCAACGATGCCATTACCCCCGGCCAGTCAGCCGTTTTTTATGCGGATGATGTCGTACTCGGTGGTGGAATTATTCTTTCGGTAATGCGATAAGGAAATTTAAAATTACGGATTAATTTCTCCATTCAGGCATTTATAAAGTCAATAATTTAAAACAACCATATGAAACGAATCTGCCTCCTTCACGTACTGATTTTCATTTCAATCCTGGGCTTTAGCCAGAAATCAAAAATTTCATCCGGGGATCTGCATGAATATGTCCAATTTCTTGCCTCTGATTCCCTCAAGGGACGCAAACCCGGAACGGCCGAAATCAATGTGGCTGCAACATATATCCGTGATCACTTCAATGCTGCCGGGTTAAAACTGATGGGTGAAAATGGCTTTCAATGGTTCGAGATTGTTACCGATGTGAAGCTGACCGAGAAGAATGCCCTTGCTTTCCCGGGTTTTGATGCGACAATCAAAAAGAATTTCATCCCGCTCTCTTTTTCTGGCAGTGGAACGGTCAATGCCCAGGTCGTCTTTGCCGGATATGGGTTCGATCTCAATCTTGACAGCCTTAAATGGAGCGATTACAAGGGCATTGATGTGAAAGGTAAATGGGTGATGGTTTTCCGTGCCGACCCTGAACTGGATAATTCCGACAGCAAATTCATACCGTTCAGTGATGTGCGAAGCAAGGTTTTTACGGCCAAAGATCAGGGAGCAGCAGGGATGTTGCTCATCACCCCAAAGGGTCAGGAAAAAGAAGATAAACTGATGTCTCTGGTGGTTGAGAACAACGAAGTCACGGCAGGAATCCCCATTCTGAACATCACCCGTGAACTTGCTGACAAGATTCTGAAAAACAGCGGATATACAGTCGACAGCCTGGAAAATATCATCGTTAAGGCCAAGGCACCAAAAAGTTTTGAAACCGGAGTAATTGTGAACGGAACGGCCGATGTAGTGCAGCAAAGAGAAAAAACAGCCAACGTTATCGCCATGATTAAAGGCAATGATGCTGCGCTCAGCAATGAATATTTGGTCGTTGGCGGCCATTACGATCATCTCGGATTTGGCGGGCCGGGCTCTGGTTCCCGCATGCCCGATACCAATGCCGTTCACAACGGGGCCGACGACAATGCTTCAGGTACAGCCATGGTAATGGAATTGGCAAAAAGACTCGGTGCGGAGAAGAAGAAACTTAAAAGGAGTATCATTTTTGTTGCCTTCAGCGCCGAAGAGATCGGGCTGATTGGCTCCAAGTTTTTTGTTGACCATCCGCCGGTGGAATTGAAAAAGATAAAAGCCATGTTCAATTTCGACATGGTTGGACGTTATGACAAAGAAAAAAAATCCATCTCTTTGAGCGGCACCGGCACTTCTGTCGAAGCTGATTCGATTCTGAAACCCCTGGAAACCAAACTTCCATTTGCAGTGGTGCATTCGCCTGATGGCTACGGACCATCGGATCATGCTTCATTTTATTCCTCCAACATTCCGGTTTTTTATTTCAATACGGGGGTGCACATGGATTATCACACCCCGTTTGACGATACAGAAAAACTCGATTTTGATGCTGAAAAGAACATAGGTATTTATGCAGCCAGCATCATCATGACTGTCGATAATCTTCCAAAAGCACTGACATTTAAGGAATCCGGAAAGAAACAAAGCGCTGGTCGGACAGGCCGGCAGCTCAAGGTAACACTCGGTATCATGCCCGATTTTGCCGGCGCTGAAAAAAAGGGTCTGCGTGTCGACGGCGTTACCAAAGATGGTCCGGCAGATAAAGGGGGTATGAAGAAGGGAGACATCATTACCGGGATAAATGGAATGCCGGTAGGAGACATCTACGAATACATGACCCGCCTGAAGAAACTCAAACATGGAATGACCGTGAATGTCGAAGTGATCAGAGAAGGAAAAAATCAAGTATTAATAATCCAGCTTTAATCACTTAACACTTAACACTTAACACTTAACACTTTTTCCGACTTCATCCCTTTCGCCCATGCTCCTTCAGTCTTTTTTCACCGAAGCCTTTTTCCTGAAATTCATCAAATTTTCCCTGGTTGGCTTTTCCGGCGTCTTCGTTGATTTCGGAACCACATTCATCTGCAAGGAAATTCTGAAAATTCAGAAATATGTGGCCAATACCTGTGGTTTTGCCCTTGCTGCAACAACAAACTATTTCATGAACCGGATCTGGACGTTTCACAGCACCAATCCCAACATCATGATGGAGTTTACCCGTTTTTTTATCATCGCCCTGATCGGGTTATTTATGAACCTGCTCATTATTTGGGCTATGTCAGGAAAGTTCAAAGTAAATTTCTATGTTTCCAAGCTGATAGCCACTTTGGTGGTAACCCTCTGGAATTTTCTGATCAACGCATATTATACTTTTGCGTAAAGGGAAATCAACCGTTCCGACTTACTGACAGGCTCAATCGTCGTCGTTGTCACTTTCGCCGTCATTCGATTCGGGTTTTTCTTTTGCTTCTGATTTAGGCTTGACGTCCTTCGGTTTATCCTGGATGGTTGATGACGAAGGGGGAGGCATCATTGAAGGTGGATCGGGGGGTTGTGTTTTGGTCATCGAGGAAGGAATCATGATGATAAAATCGGCCCTGGCGGCATCCTGCTTTGAAATTGTATCAATATTATCCTGATCAATGCAGGTGATCGTGAGAATTTTAAATTCACTGCTGGTTTTACGGATCGCCTGGTTTACATACCATACGATTCCCTGGTAATTATCGCTGTGATAAGCACCGTTGAAATGGAGCATAGTCTTTGCATTAAATACGCTGTTTTTCATGATGAAGTGCGACATTGTGGCATCTTTCAAAGCCTGGGCTTTGCCAAGGTTCATAGTCATGTGGGCAGGCATGCCGCCTCCGATATTTTTGGCAATGTTTGCATAGCAATCGAGGGTGTCGATATATTTGAGAGGCAACGGAGCAATTAATCCCCGTTCCATGGCATTGATGCTGTCGAGACCCTCGAATCCGTTGAAATTCACGAGGGCGGCATAGCGCCTGGGAATGTTGGTTGCAACGAACCTGAGACCTTTTTCCCTGGCAAAATCAACAAAAGGAGCATAGTCTGTTTTATAATTTGGCCAGAGTTTTGCTTCAGCTTCAAAGTCTTTTTTACGGATCATCTTCGACATATACTCATTGAGAAGAAGTTGGTTGTCGGCTTCAAACATTTCGGCGCCCAACACGAGGTCCTTCCCCTTTGCGGCATACATATCCTTGGCTAATTCCAGTTCAAGCCAGTGACAGATGGGATTGTTGTGTATTTCGCCAAAAAAAATGATATCCGACTTTTTGGCAGCATTCAGGATGTCATCATAGTCGACAGTATGTCCCTTGCTGTTGTAAACCTTATAAGCAGGCTTGTCGCTCTTCATTGCCAAAAACGGAAGAAGGAAAAAAAGCAGAAAAATTGTATTGCGGAGTTTCATAAAAAAATTACTAATTACTAATTACTAATTACTTGTCATTTGTCACTTGTCACTTGTCACTCATTTCGCCAGTCCATCTTCATGAAAACTTAACGGCAACAACGGTTCCATGCCGTCAATAATATACACCTCCCCACTGTGGCCTCCAAGGATCAGCCGTATTTTATTCCCGAATTTCATTTCATATTCCACAATGGCCTGTCTGCACATGCCGCATGGCGAAACGGGTTCAGATACTTCGAACGCTTCCGCTGTCGCCGTAATGGCAATAGTAGCAATTGGCACATCGGGAAAGTTTGATACAGCCGCAAATACAGCGACTCTTTCGGCACACAACCCGGCAGGAAATGACATATTTTCCTGGTTACTGCCCGAAAAAAAATGGCCGTTTTCCATTCTCACCGCAGCGCCGACATGATAACGCGAATAGGGAGCATGGGAGGAGGAAACCGCCTGTTTAGCCTTGTCAAGGAGTTCCCGGTCGGCGTCAGCCAGTTCAGTTGCTGAGTTGTATACCTGATATGCGAAAGTGTGAGTAACTTTTTTCATAAACATGGATTTATTCAACCTGATCCTCGTCATCATCTTCTGCCCTGATAGGAATCACGGGCTTTGGCTGGACATATTTTCCAGAAAGGATCGTTGAATACTTTTCTGAGTCTTTAAGGGTGGCAATTGCATCCGCCAATTCTGGATCATGCTTCAGCGATGCTTCAATTTTGCCTTTCTGATAATAGTACCTTGTCACGATTTCCATCTTCAGCAACTCCCTGATCTGATCATTGTATTTTTTCAGGTCATCCTGTTTATCCTTTTCCATCCGGCTTTTAAGGTGACCATACTCTTCTGTCATGGCATCAAAGTAATTTTCTTTCAAAGCTTCGCTCTTTAACTGTTCCAGGGCACGTTCGCTTTTCGTGGTATATGCATAATCCTTTCCTTTGATATAATCCATAAAACTGTTGTAGAGTGAATCGTCGATCTCAAACGAATTGGCCGGGGGAATGGTTGCATGGTGACTTGAATAGTTTGTTGCAAAATCAAAGATAAGATATTTGCCATACAGCGTCAGGGCGAGATTGCTGAAACGACGTGGTTTGGTTAACAGATCGGGATTGAGGCCACCACCATCGTATACGGTACGGCCATTTTTAGTTTTAAAAGCCCGGATCAGCGAGTCCGGGATTTTCCCAAATGTACCATCTTTCTTTTTATGGGCATAGTCGATCGCCTGGATGCACCGCCCACTGGGGATGTAATATTTAGCCACGGTAATCTTCATCTGGGCGTTGTAAGACAAAGGCACCACATTTTGCACCAAACCCTTTCCAAAAGTCCGCTGACCAATGATCACGCCCCGGTCGAGATCCTGCATCGATCCGGCCAGAATTTCACTGGCAGAGGCACTGGAATGGTCAACCAGCACCACCAATGGTATATTCAGATCAACAGGGGGGCTCATGGTCATGTGGGTGTGGTTTTTATCGGCCATTTTCCCCTTGGTGCTCACAATTTCCTGACCACGTTCAACGAACAGGTTGGCAATATCAACAGCTTCATTCAACAAACCACCACCATTGCCGCGCAAATCGACGATTAGTCCTTTAAGATCGTTCCCCTCTTTGAGTTTAATGAAAGCCTGCCGCATTTCTTTGGCAGCATTCTGGGTGAAACCGGTCAGTTTGATGTAGCCGGTATGTTCATCAACCATGCCGTAGTAGGGGATATTGTCGATTTTAATGATCTCACGCGTGATCGTTTTTTCAATAGGAGCACTTTCCCCGTCGCGAATGATCGTCAGGTGAACTGTTGTTCCGGACTGCCCTTTCAGAATGGTACTCACATCCTCATATGTTTTCCCTTTGACCTGTTTTCCGTTGATTTCCGAAATTTTATCACCCGCTTTCAGTCCTGATTTTTGGGCCGGGGAGCCTTCATAAGGTTCAGAGATTACAACATAATCTCCTTGCTGATGGATCAGTGAACCAATGCCACCATACTGTCCGGTAGTGATGAATTTATAGTCTTCCACCTGGGACTCAGGTATGAAATTGGTATATGGATCAAGGGATTCCAGCATGGCATCGATGCCTTTCTGGGTTAATTCTCCAGGGTTGATCTCATCCACATAATCCTGGTTCAACTCCTTGATCAGGTTGGAATAGATATCGAGATTTTTCATGATCTCAAACCCTTGCTGGTTAGGCGCCTGTGCATGAACACCTGAGCCACCCAATCCTAAAATAAAGATCAATACAATAAATCCTGCAAATCTTTTCATTCTCGTTTCATAATTAGTAATACAATATTTCACCTTTTTGCCGGTAAGGGCACAACATTTTGTGCCCCTACTCATGGTACCGGATCATACCCGTTGCCTCCCCATGGATGACATCTGCCGATTCGTTTCAGCGACAGCCAGCCTCCCCTGAATGCTCCGTATTTACGGATTGCTTCGATGCCATAAGCTGAGCAAGTTGGACTATAACGGCAGGATGGCGGGAGATAAGGAGATATGGCTCCCTGATAAAAACGGATCAGAAAAATAAAAAAACTACCCACTAACCTTTTCATTTTCTTCTGATAAACGTTGTAAAAGTAAGATTATTTTTTCCTGGATAAGATCAAACGAAACAATTTCTTTGGCAGTATAGGTGATACACAAAACTAAATGGTGGCCTTTTTCGTCAAGGTGACTGTAAACAGTGTGTTTATTCAACCGGTAAGCTTCCTTCATACGGCGGCGAATCAGGTTCCGTTGTACGGCTTTCCGGAAATTGTATTTGGGTACGCTCATCATCACCTGTATAGGTAAAAGCGAAGGTATTTCCTGCGACTGTTTCATCCAGGTGATTCGAAACGGTTTGATAAAAAAAGTGGAGCCCTCTGCAAACAATTTGCTGATCATACGATGGCTGCGAAGCCGCTCATCCTTCGAAAATGTCTGCCTCATCGGTTAATATGGAATGGTTGAAGAAATACTTCAGGTACGGAAGATAAATAAAGGAGGCTGCTATTTCTTTTTGGCTTCGTTTTGCATAAAGTGGTCGATGGCTGCTGTCATGGATGCTGCCAATTCGGTGGGCGCCTCAATGTTGAGAGTCAATCCCGCATCTTTCACTGCTTTGTGTGTTGTATTGCCAAAAGCGCCAATGGCGGTTTCACCCTGTACAAAATCAGGAAAATTTTTAAAGAGGGATTTAATTCCCGAAGGACTGAAGAACACCAATAAATCGTAATTGCTGATGTTGATGTCGGACAGATCGCTCGCCAGCGTACGGTAAATGATAGCTTCCTTGTATTGAATTTTATTGTCCTGCAACATCTTGGGAATTTCCTGTTTATGAATATCAGAGCAGGGAAGCAGGAATTTCTCAGTTTTATGCTTTTTAATCAGTTCAATGAGGTTTGCATAGTTCTCCTTGCTATGGAAAATTTTCCGCTTTCTGAATTGAACATATTTTTGAAGGTAATACGCCGTTGATTCGGAAATGCTGAAATACTTCATTGTTTCAGGCACTTCGACGCGCATCTCCTTGCAAATCCTGAAATAATGGTCAACCGCATTCCGTGACGTGAAGATCACAGCAGAGTAATCAAGTATATTGATTCTGTCTTTACGGAAATCTTTGGCAGGAATTCCTTCGATCACAAAGAATTTACGGAAAGTGATGCTGACATTGAATTTCCGTGCAATTTCACCGTAAGGTGATTTCTCAAAATCGATAGGCTGAGGCTGAGAAACGAGGATATTCTTTACTTTCAAGGTCGTAGGTTATTTCGTATTCACATTATCGAAAATACTTACACGCCCATGGATTGCGCTTGATTGAGCAAAATTTTAATAAGGACCAGCAGGGGTAAAATTTCGAGGCTGCAAAGATAAACAAATAAAAATAAATACGAAAATTTGGTCATGGCTATTCCAATAAAAAAACCTCGAACAAACCTGAATAAAAACAGCAATGTGAAAATAATCAGACATAAATATAACAATACAGTAGATTTAAGATAGAGGACAAAAACCAGAACGCTCAGTATGGCCATTCCCGAAAGCAACGCAAAGATCAGCATGTTGAGCAGGTAATTGTATGTGGTTTCCTTGGTTTTAAACACGATGCCCAGCATCTGAACCAACATCACTTTGATAGCCATGATGGCAACGTTGAAGATGGCGATTACCCAATACAACGAAATTCCGTGAAACAAGGGAAAAGTTATGCCCAGTATCTGGTCATTGAATTCGTAAAGCAGCAGGGAAAACGCCAGAAAATAAACAATGCCAAGCGCAACAGAGACCCGTTCTTTAAACAGATTCCCGTCGCGGGTAAGCTGGTTGATAAATCGCTTTGAAAATGGTGCCCTGATGATCTGGCGGATTCGTTTGTGATAGTATACTTGCGCCCAGGCAAATACGATAAAACAGAACACCAGGATACCCAGTACCCAATCGGGTTGCACCCGTTGTACATTGTTTATCCGGAAGTTTCCGGGATGCAATTGATAGGAAGCAAATATCGACTTGCTGAACACGGTGTCGGGAACCACCATGCTTTGCATGCTGAATGTTGTATCTGTTGCGGCGTGGATACTGCTCATTGCTGAAAATTTTATCTTTTGTTGTCAGCGCTGAAATAATTCCACAGCTTGTCGTCAGGAGGTTTGGCAACTACCCGGATCCGCTCTTTGCTTACAGGATGGATGAATTCAATCATCCTGGCATGCAGGTGGATAAAACCACCTGGGTTTGACCGTGGATAACCATATTTAAGGTCGCCTTTGACAGGACAACCCAAAGCTGCCAGCTGAGCCCTGATCTGATGGTGGCGACCGGTAAGCAGGTTTACTTCCAACAAATAATAGATGTCGCTTTGGCCGGTTAAATGGTAGATCAATTCTGCTTTCTGGGAATTTGCAACAGGGTTTTCGTGAACGAATGATTTATTCTTTTCTTCATTCCGGGTGAGGTACTGTATCAGATGGTCATCATCTTTCGGTGGTTTGTTTTTTACAACAGCCCAGTAGGTCTTATGTATTTCCCCATCCCGAAGCATGATGTTGAGCCGCGATAAGGCTTTTGATGTACGGGCAAATATCAACGCCCCGCTTACCGGTCGGTCTAAGCGATGTACGACCCCCAGAAATACCTCACCGGGTTTATTGTATTTATATTTGATGTAGCTTTTCAGCACTTCGCTCAGGGGTACATCTCCCGTTTTATCTCCCTGTACGATGTCAGAAGGTCGTTTGTTGAGGATGATCAGGTGGTTGTCTTCGTATAAAATATCCTGGTCAATACTGCTCTTTCTCATTGGGAAAGTCAAGGGTTTTTACATCATCGATGTATGTATTTACAGCACCGCGAATCTCCTCCGAAAGATTGTGATACCGACGGAGGAAACGGGGCGAAAATTCAAGGGTGATGCCCAGCATATCATGCAGCACAAGTACCTGCCCGTCAACCTCTTTCCCTGCACCAATCCCAATAATTGGAATTTTTAATGCCGAGGTTACTATTCCTCCTAACCGGGCGGGTATTTTTTCCAGCACGATGGCAAAACAACCTGATTTTTCGAGCAGATGAGCATCTTCCAACAACTTGGCAGCCTCTTCCTCGCTGGTTGCACGAACAACATATGTTCCGAATTTATGTATCGATTGAGGGGTAAGGCCCAGATGTCCCATTACCGGAATCCCGGCAGATAAAATCCGGTCGACAGATTCAATTATCTCTCTGCCGCCTTCAAGCTTAACCGCATCTGCTCCGGCCTCCTTCATAATGCGGATGGCAGAATTTAGCGCTTCCTTGGAATTTCCCTGATAGGTCCCAAAAGGCAGATCAACCACGACCAATGCACGTTTTACTGCACGCACTACCGATGAACCGTGATAAATCATTTCATTCAGGGTGATCGGAAGAGTCGAGGTATGGCCGGCCATCACATTGGATGCTGAATCGCCTACGAGTATTACATCGATCCCGGTACTGTCGAGAATCCGGGCAAAGGAATAATCGTATGCAGTGAGCATTGCAATCTTTTCACCTTTAATTTTCATCCCCTGAAGCACATGGGTGGTGACCTTGGTCACATCCCGGAAGGATTTTGGTGTTGACATGGTTTTTTTTTGAATAGCAAAACTACAATTTTTTTATGTACTTTTGCCAAATACAAATATAGTCCTGCATGCGCTGGTTTAGATACATACTTTTTTTTCTGCTCCTGATTCCTGTCCTTTTTTCATGCAACAAAGAGCTGAAAGTTGATGCCAACTGGAAAGATATTACTGTGGTTTATGGCCTTCTGGACCAGTCGGATGATACGACATTCATTAAAATCACCAAAGCATTTTTGGGACCTGGTGATGCGATGCAATTTTCTAAAATTCCCGATTCCAGCAATTATCCCGATAAACTGGAGGTACGGCTGGATAAATATGACGGAACCACATTGTTGACATCCTATCCCTGCGATACCATCACCATCCATAATAAAAAGAAAGGGGATTCGGTTTTTTATTATCCCGACCAGTTAATGTATTACACGCTGGCTGTCCTGGAAGAAGATTTCAGTTATAAGCTTATAATTATTAATAAAAAGACCGGGAAAGAGATTTCCGCTCAAACCGAATTGGTACATGACTTTGAGATTACCCGGCCGCAGGTTACAGCCAGTTTCGTTCCGGGTCAGTTGTTTGAGGTCAGATGGTCGCCGGCAAAAAACGGGATGAGATATCAGTTGATGGTTCGCTTTTATTATGTCGAAACCTTGGTGTCAGATCCCCAGAACAAGCAGATGAAATCTCTCGACTGGATTGTTTTCAACAACGTCAAAACCCTCGACGCCCAAAGTACGCTTCCTTTTGACCTGTACCTTTCCGGCGACGGATTTTATTCAGTTGTTGGCGCATCCATCAAAACAGATCCCAGCGTCACCCGCTATGCCCACCATTGCGACTTCGTTTTTTCTGTTGCAGCCTCAGCCCTGAATACCTACATGGAAGTTACTGAGCCTTCTATGTCAATTGTCCAGGAAAAACCTGCCTTCACCAACATCGTGAATGGCATAGGCCTGTTCTCGGCCAGGTTTATGAAATCCCAGGATTCACTTGGGATCAGCAAGGTAACCAGGGATTCCTTGAAAATAAACAATCATACCAAAAACCTGGGATTTTAAAAAAATAGCCCGTAAAGACGAGGCATGCCCGTAGAGACGAGGCATGCCTCGTCTCTACATTTCACCATTTCACCATTTTTTTCCTCCTGTCTTTTTGTCACCCTGCTGTCAGCAAAATTGTTTTGGCACAATGATTGACCATTGGGGGTCAAATTCTGTTGAAATTATTGTTTATTTAAAGGAGATTTTAATATGGCTAAAATTATTGGTATAGATCTTGGAACCACCAACTCATGTGTGGCTGTCATGGAAGGGAACGAACCTGTTGTAATTCCGAACAGCGAAGGGAGACGTACGACACCGTCAGTTGTCGGCTTTACCGATAACGGGGAGCGCAAAGTTGGAGACCCTGCAAAACGTCAGGCAATCACTAACCCGAGAAATACTGTTTTTTCAATCAAGCGTTTCATGGGTGAAACCTGGGACCAGGTTCAAAAGGAGATCAAGCGGGTACCTTACAAGGTTTCCAAGGGCGACAACAATACCCCCCGTGTTGACATTACCGGAAAATTGTATTCGCCTCAGGAAATTTCAGCAATTGTTCTCCAGAAGATGAAAAAGACTGCCGAGGATTATCTTGGCCAGGAGGTGAAGGAAGCCGTTATTACTGTACCGGCATATTTCAGTGATTCACAGCGCCAGGCTACCAAAGAAGCGGGAGAAATTGCCGGTCTTACGGTAAAACGGATTATCAATGAGCCTACTGCTGCTGCTTTGGCATATGGTCTCGATAAAAAGCATAAAGATATTAAAGTCGCTGTTTTTGATCTCGGTGGAGGAACATTCGATATTTCTATTCTCGAATTGGGTGAAGGAGTTTTTGAGGTCAAGTCGACCAATGGAAATACCCATCTCGGGGGCGATGACTTTGACCATATGGTGATTGACTGGCTTGCCGATGAATTCCAGAAAGATGAAGGGCTTGATCTGCGCAAAGATCCAATGGCGCTTCAACGCTTAAAAGAAGCCGCGGAAAAGGCAAAGATCGAACTTTCCAGTTCCATGGAAACAGAGATCAACCTTCCCTACATTATGCCGGTAGATGGTGTTCCCAAGCACCTCGTTAAAAAATTGACCCGGTCGAAATTTGAACAATTGATCGATAGCCTGATGCAGTCAACCATTGCTCCTTGCCAGAAAGCTCTGCAGGATGCCGGTTTGAAAGCTACAGAAGTTGATGAGGTGATCCTTGTAGGTGGTTCGACCAGGATTCCTGCTGTTCAGAAACTGGTGCGTGACCTCTTTGGGAAAGAACCTTCAAAAGGGGTGAACCCCGACGAAGTAGTCGCCATTGGTGCGGCCATCCAGGGCGGAGTGCTTACAGGAGAGGTAAAAGATGTATTGCTGCTCGACGTGACTCCGTTGTCGCTGGGGATTGAAACACTCGGGAGTGTAATGACCCGACTGATCGAATCAAATACGACCATCCCTACACGAAAATCGGAGGTGTTTTCAACGGCCGCCGACAGCCAGACCTCTGTTGAGATCCATATTCTTCAGGGCGAACGTCCAATGGCCAACCAAAATAAAAGCATCGGCCGTTTCCACCTTGATGGAATTCCTCCTGCACAACGCGGAATCCCGCAGATAGAAGTAATATTCGATATCGATGCAAATGGTATTCTGCATGTTACAGCTAAGGATAAGGCAACCGGAAAATCACAACAAATCCGGATTGAGGCATCATCAGGACTATCAGAGGCAGACATTCGCCGCATGCGCGATGAGGCACAGGTCAATGCCGATGCCGACAAAAAAACAAAGGAGGAGGTCGATAAACTCAATCAGGCTGACAGTTTGGTGTTCCAAACCGAGAAACAATTGAAAGAGTTTGGAGATAAACTTCCGGCAGATAAAAAGGGATCCATTGAAAAAGCAGTCGAAGCTTTGAAGAACGCCCATAAAAACCGCGACTTTGCTGCCCTCGACACCGCTATTGCCAACCTGAACTCCATGTGGCAGACTGCCAGTGAAGAGATGTATAAAAATGCTTCTCAAAGCGGCGACCAGGGCAGTCAACAGGGCGGACCCAAACAGGAACCCGGCCAAAGCCAGCAGGGCCCAAAAGGTAGCGGTAATGACGAAGTGACCGATGTTGATTTTGAAGAAGTAAAGGATAAATAACCATCTTTTACTTGTAATATAAATGCAGGGCTGTTCTTTTTGAAAGACCAGCCCTGCATTTTTTAT
>CAIYES010000125.1 GCA_903925275.1 uncultured Bacteroidales bacterium | reverse complement strand
GTAAGTGCTGAATCTGAAGCAATGTTGGAGATCATGGCGGGGATGGCGATCCAGGGGGCGTATTTGGGGGCATATGAACTAAAAAAGGCTTCCAGTTAAACTGAAAGCCTTGGTTTTGCTGGGGTGGAAGATGGGGCTTGAACCCACGACCTATAGATCCACAATCTATCGCTCTAACCAACTGAGCTACGACCACCATGTATTAATTTGCAAAAGTACACAAAAAAAATAATATTGCCAAACTCCAATCTGCATCCTACAAGTGTTTTTTAAAAAGCAAATCATTACTTCCTCCGGCTCGCTCAGCTCTGTTGCCTGGAAAAAATTTAAAAAAAATTTCCTCGGATTAGGCTCCCTGATCTTTATTGGCATAACCGCCTTGGTTGCGTTGCTGGGATACCTTATAACACCTGATCATACGCCGTATGCAAATGACCAGTACCTTGAACTCGGACTTAAAAAACCCGGGTTTTCCGTCCTGATGCTGCCAGTCAGAGACCGGTTTGTCCATAAAAGTTCTCCCTTTTATAAAACAATGGTATGGGGAACAGTAAAAAACAGGCAGAACATTCCCATTCGCACCTGGTCCATCATTAAAAATAAGGTCTATTATATCGAATACGGGGCCCTGCCTGGAGATCCGTCAATGGTAAATACCTTGCCGCTTAACATGGTTGAAATGCCGGTTAAAAAAACATTTTGGCTTGGAACCGATCGTTTCGGGCGGGATTATCTCAGCCAATTGATGATCGGAACCCGGGTCAGCCTTTCTGTTGGCCTGATCTCGGTCATAATATCCCTGGTTATAGGAATTTTTATGGGGGCCGTGGGAGGATATTACCGGGGATGGGTCGATAATGTGATCGTATGGCTGATAAATGTAATTTGGTCGATACCCACACTTTTATTGGTCATCGCGATCACTTTTGCGTTGGGTAAAGGCTTCTGGCAGGTGTTTATTGCCGTTGGACTTACCATGTGGGTTGAAGTTGCCCGGGTAGTTCGCGGTCAAATACTGGGGATCCGGGAAAAAGAATATGTTGAAGCTGCACGGGCCCTGGGTTTTTCTAACTTCCGGATCATTTTTCACCATATTCTGCCGAATGTCATGGCAGCCGTAATTGTTATTTCAGCCGCCAATTTTGCATCGGCAATCCTGATGGAAGCAGGGCTGAGCTTTCTTGGTTTAGGCGTACAACCTCCGGTTCCCTCATGGGGTTCCATGATCAAAGAGAATTATGGGTATATCGTTTTGGATTATGCCTATCTTGCTGTTCTTCCGGGCATTGCCATCATGCTCATGGTACTTGCCTTTATGCTCATGGGGAATGCGCTTCGCGATGCATTGGATGTGCGGATGTCAGAAGTTTAATACTTGATTTTTTTATGTTCCTGGTTCCCGCAATTAAACGGCCCCTTTATCCGGCAGTTGCCTTTCCTGAAAAATAATTTTATTGAAAAATAAAAATCGAGGCCGGTGAAATTACTGTAACTGAAGAACTGACCAAGTTTATCTGTTCCGATGGTTATCCCGTAAACTCTCAAAGCCAATCCGATCCTTGGCAATGTCCAATTGTAAAGCGAAACAGGCAGGCTGACTTCAAACAAGCTTGTTTCATACCGCGGTGTGACCGATATTTCAGCCGGCCTGACAATGGAGCCACTGGCCAATGGAAATCCATAGATAATATTTGCATTGATATACCAAGATTTTTTAAAGTGGTAATCGAACTGGGCACTCATCGCCGACGGGAGCCATATATTGAACGTATTGCCGGTGAAAGCAGAAGCTGTATCCCCATAAAACTTATAACTGATGGTGTCGAGAAAGTTATCGATCGTACTAAACGGCATGTTTGCAACATTTTCCCAAAGAGCACTGCGATTGTCAATATTGATCCTGGTCGCATTATTTTTAAACTTGATCCTTCCGATGTCGATTAATCCAAAACCAATTCTGTAAATATAGTCCTCATACTGCTGAGCACACAAAGTATTGAAATATTCATTCTGATGATAATTCTTTAGCCGCTGATAGGTAATGCCAAAGTCGAATCCAAATCCCCCTCCTTTGATCAACGGGTTGAAGTTCGCAGAGTTGACATTGTAATTTACCGGCAAGGCCAGCCCCATTTCCGCATCCAGATTTTTTATGTTTACAGTGGAGTCATTCAATACGATGTAATCCAACTGTTTTACCTTGACATAGGTTCCTCCTATCCCCATAAGCCGTTTCACTGTCACACCTGCAGTCCAAACGTTAAGGCCACGTGCAAAAAATGTATATGCATAACTGAGTCCGATCTCACCCCAAACCAGCCCGGAAACGCGGAATGGTTTGTTATCTTTATAGTTAATATTTTGCTGCGGACGGTAATTTAACCCCAGGTAGCTGAAATTTACGACATCGTATGGAGCGTTATACATCGACATTACTGATCTGAAGCTTGTTGAAAGAGCAAAAGCATGCTTTCCCCATATAAGCATTGCACCAGGGCCATTGATCCTCGTATTGATGAAGGCACTTTTATCCTGAAGATTACCGTAATGATAAAATATTCGTTGTTCAGTTCCATACTCCTCAGGATGCATCGGCAATTGGTAACCGGCTTTGAAAAAATTGGTAAACCTGTATTCCGACTTGCTCATGTAAAGCGCATTATTCTGTAAAAACAGATCAGCTCCAACAAGTTGGATATCAAGATAGGTTTTTGAATTATGAAGTGCACTCGGATTAAGCTGTATGCTGTTTACACCTGAAAAATTCCCCAGCGTTGTTCCGGGCATATCCTGAGCCGAAGCTGAGAAATACATCAACAAGTTGAACGCTATGAAGATATTTGTGCGAAAAATATACATTTACAGGCTTAACAGTTCAAAATTTATTAACTTTCAAATTACACGATGAAGGTACAACACATTGTTTCTAAAACCATTACACAATTATCAGAAACCGTTATATCATTCACACATTTCCCGCAGCAGGACTATTGTTGCCATCCTGAATCACCTTGACTGATTGCATTTTCAGCAAAACATTGACTCCGTGAATAACAGTCCCAAACTTCCCGGGACAGAATATTATTTAAACGAAAAGAGTACCCGAATATTACAAATCACTACTTTTGCAGGTAAAACCGAAAACTCAACTTATGGCAACCATTGCATTACAAGGAAATCCGATTCACACCTTCGGGACACTCCCCGAAGTGGGGAGCCTTTCCCCTGACTTTCTATTAACCAAGACAGATCTTTCAGATGTTTCGTTGTCTGCATATCAAGGCAAAAAAATATTGTTGAATATTTTTCCGAGTCTTGATACCGCCGTTTGCGCAACTTCTGTCAGAAAATTCAACGCTGAAGCTGAAAAACATCAAAACACTGTTGTATTATGTGTTTCAAAAGACCTTCCGTTTGCGCATGCCCGTTTTTGCACCACTGAGGGTTTATCCAACGTTATTCCTGTTTCTGAATTGCGAAATGCAAGCTTTGGAACTAGTTTTGGCGTTGTAATCACCGACGGTCCTCTGGCCGGACTCTTTTCACGCGCTGTTGTCGTTGTAGATGAGAAGGGTAAGGTAATTTACAGTGAGCAGGTACCGGACATTGTTCAGGAGCCAAATTATGAAGCTGCTTTGGCTTCGCTGAAGTAACAATTCGAAAAAAAGTGTAACTTTGCACTCCCTTTTTAGGGGTTGATCCTGTTTGCGGGTGTGGCGTAATTGGTAGCCGCGCAAGACTTAGGATCTTGTGCCTTCGGGCGTGGGGGTTCGAGTCCCTTCATCCGCACCTTTTTTATTATTCAACCTATACAACAATTGATTTCATGAACATTACCATTGAAAGTACCGGAGCCCTCACTGCCCTGCTCAAAATTGAAATTATTCCTGCCGATTATAGTGCAGCTGTAGAAAAACAAATTTCTGATTATAAACGCAAAGCGAATATTCCCGGATTCCGCCCAGGTCATATTCCCACCGGCCTTATAAAAAAAATGTACGGAAAAGCCATCCTGGCCGACGAAATAAACCGGCTGATCTCCAATAGCCTTGCTGATTATATCAAAGAAGAAAACTTGGATATCCTTGGCAATCCGTTACCGAATACGGAGAAAAATCCGATTGTTGATTTTGAGACCCAGGAAGCTTTTGACTTTTATTTTGACCTCGGACTTACGCCAGAGTTTTCAATCCCGGCTGACAAGGATATGCAGATCCCCGATTACAGCATCAAAGTCGATGACGAGATGGTAAACAAATACATCGAGGATACCAGGAAAAGGTTTGGGAAACCGGTTCCGGTTGATCCTGCTACCGAAGAGGTGACGGTGGAGCCCGATGATGAAACTAAACCTGCAGAACCTAAGGAGCCAATTGTAGAACCTGCCGAGATGACCCCGGAATTCTTTAACCTTGTTTATCCTGGCCTTGACCTCCAAACAGAAGAAGATTTCAGGGAGCAGGTTAAAAAGGATGCTTCCCTTAGTTTTACTGCAGAAACCGACAAACTCCTGTTTAACAATATCACCGAGGCATTGATAAAAAATACGGAAATGCCTCTGCCGGATGAGTTTCTTAAACGGTGGCTTCTTGAAAACAACGAAGGAAAATACACCAGCGAGGAGATTGAAAAGAATTACCCATCATTTGCGGACTCAATGAAGTGGCAACTCATTGAGAATAAATTGATCAAAGAGCATGGAATTGCCGTGACTGAAACTGACATCCGCAACTATATCAGCATGTATATGCTGCGCCAGGTCAACCTGACGGAAATGGATCCTGAAATGCAGAAACGATATGATTCCATCATCGATACCTTCATGCAGAATAAAGAACATGTGAAGCGAATCAACGACCAGTTGTACAACGGAAAACTGATGGATTATTTTAAGGCGAATATTATCGTCCATACCGAAGATGTCACCTATGATGAATATATCAAACTGGCCTCTGCCATGCACCCACATGAGCACGACCACGACCACGACCACGACCACGACCATGACCATGACCACGATCACGAGCACGATCACGAGCATGATCACGACCATGACCACGATCACGGGCACACCCATTAATTAATGAGCATTAAATAACAATAACCATGGACGAATTTTCAAAATATGCCATTGGTCACAAAGGCATCAATAGCCTGACCCTGGAAAAATATAAATCAATTTCCTCCAATTACATTTCACCAACCATCATTGAAGAGCGGCAGCTCAACATAGCCACCATGGATGTTTTTTCGCGTCTCATGATGGATCGCATCATCTTTCTGGGGGTACCCATTGATGATTACGTTGCAAACATAATTCAGGCACAGCTTCTGTTCCTTGAGTCGGTTGATTCGCGGAAAGACATTCAGATTTACCTCAATACACCCGGAGGCTCGGTGTATGCTGGTCTTGGAATTTACGATACCATGCAATACATTAATCCGCATGTGGCAACAATTTGTACCGGAATGGCCGCTTCAATGGGTGCCATCCTGCTTTGTGCAGGTGAAAAAGGAAAACGCACAGCATTAAAGCATTCCCGTATCCTCATCCATCAGCCGATGGGTAGCGCCGAAGGCCAGGCCTCCGACATTGATATCACTGCACGCGAAATCCAGAAGCTGAAAAAAGAGTTATACGAAATAATTGCACTGCATTCGGGTCAGCCGTACAAACGGATACTCAAGGATGCTGACCGTGATTACTGGATGACGAGTGAAGAGGCACGTGCCTATGGAATGATCGATGAAATCCTGATCCGTCCGAAGAAAGATATTTAACAGATAACCATGGCAAAATCTGTCGAAAAATGTTCCTTTTGCGGTCGCGAAAAACGTGAAGTCAGGATACTCGTTGCAGGCCTGAATGCCCATATCTGTGAAAGTTGTATTCAACAGGCGCAGACAATCCTTCAGGAAGAAGAGCTTGCATTAGAAAAACAAAAAGGAATTCCCGAATTCAATCTGCTGAAGCCGGTCGAGATTAAAAAACACCTCGATCAATTTGTCATTGGCCAGGATGAGGCCAAAAAGGTGATTGCTGTTGCTGTTTATAACCATTATAAAAGGATTACCCATTCGAAAGACATTGCTGCCGACGATGTAGAAATTGAAAAATCAAACATCGTTGTTGTTGGTGAAACAGGCACAGGTAAAACCTTGCTCGCCAGGACGATCGCCAAAATGCTGAATGTTCCATTCTGTATTGCTGATGCTACAGCACTCACCGAAGCCGGCTATGTAGGCGAAGATGTTGAAAGCATCCTGTCGCG
The DNA here is from genome assembly GCA_903925275.1 of uncultured Bacteroidales bacterium. GTDB lineage: Bacteria > Bacteroidota > Bacteroidia > Bacteroidales > FEN-979 > CAIVAT01. The sequence continues at coordinate 9,899 of CAIYES010000125.1, read as the reverse complement.
GTTGCTGCAGGTTGCCGATTACAATCTGGCTGCTGCCGAACGGGGAATTATCTTCATCGATGAAATTGATAAAATTGCACGGAAAGGTGATAACCCTTCAATTACAAGGGATGTAAGCGGAGAAGGCGTTCAGCAGGCCTTGTTGAAAATGCTCGAAGGTTCAATTGTCAATGTCCCTCCCCAGGGAGGTAGAAAACATCCTGAGCAGAAAATGATACAGGTAAATACACAAAATATTCTTTTCATTACCGGAGGTGCCTTTGATGGGATTGATAAGAAAATCGCCAGCAGGCTCCAAACGAATAAAATCGGGTATAAAACTGATAAGAAGCAACAAAATATCGACAAAGAAAATATCCTGCAATACATAACCCCTGTTGATCTTAAAGCGTTTGGATTAATCCCTGAGCTGGTCGGACGACTTCCGATTGTGACCTTTATGCATACACTCGACCGCAAAACCCTCAGAAGAATTCTTACGGAACCAAGGAACTCACTGATAAAGCAGTATACAAAACTCTTTGAACTGGATAATATCAATGTGACATTTGATAATGAGGCTTTGGATTTTATTGTTGAAAAATCGATTGAATTCAAGCTCGGCGCAAGAGGATTGCGCTCTATTCTTGAGGGAGTTATGACCGATTCCATGTTTGAACTGCCATCTAAAAATACCATCAAATCACTCAGGGTTACTGCAGCATTCGTCGACGAAAAGTTCAGAAAAACCAGCATGGCACATTTAAAGGTTGCCTGATACCAAACCCGGTCTGGTTTTCGTTATAGTGAAGATCTTAATGAACCGGGAATTCAATGAGAAACGGAATACTTTGTGTCCTTTTTACGTTATTTTGTTTTAATCCTGCTTTCTCACAGGATACGGCAAAAATTGTAAATTCAATACAAATAATTGATGGCGATACTGTTGCACTCATCGATGTCAAACCTGTCATCATTTTCCCACCAATCAAAATTGAAAACAAGAGGTCAGTCGCCAGATACGACAGGTTGGTATACAATGTTAAAAAAGTATACCCATACGCCAAGTTAGCCGGACAAAAACTAAAAATATATAAATCAATCCTTGATACGATTCCCACAGAAAAGGCCAGGAAATCATTTATTAAAAAGGCGGAAAAAGAGTTAGAGGATCAATTCGGGGATGAAATAAAGGATCTTAGCTTTTCTCAGGGTAAGATTTTGATAAAGTTGGTTTACCGGGAAACAGGCAATTCAACCTTCGACATCGTTAAAGAGCTGCGTGGCGGATTTTCAGCGTTTATATGGCAAACGCTGGCACGGATTTTCGGATATGACCTGAAAACCAATTATGATCCGGAAGGCAGTGATCAGGCAATCGAACAAATCGTCCTGATGATCAATGCCGGAGCAATTTAATTTTTATTTTAAACGAATAGGTTAACTTTACAAGCGAATCTTTGAACATCAGATGTAATATGCCTGATCGGCCAAACAACAACTGCAAATGATTGTCGGCATCCGGATATTCCATGTGACCATTGATACAGAAATTATTTTGACATGAAACTTTCGATCGTCATTGTAAACTACAACGTTAAGTATTTTCTGGAACAATGTTTGCATTCTGTTCAAAATGCCTGCCATGGAATTGAATCAGAGATATTTGTGGTTGACAACGATTCGGTTGACGGCTCTGTCAAGATGGTAAAAGAGAAATTTCCGGAAATTCAACTGATCGAGAACAAGGATAATAAAGGCTTTTCTTCGGCAAATAATCAGGCGATCCGGAAATCGCTGGGAGAATACATTCTGCTGCTCAACCCTGATACCCTTGTTGAAGATGATACGCTGCGCAAAGTAATCGACTTCATGGATGAACATGAGGATGCAGGTGGCCTCGGGGTTAAAATGCTTGACGGCAAAGGTAAATTCCTGCCTGAAAGCAAACGCGGGTTGCCATATCCATCGGTCGCATTTTTCAAAGTTTTTGGGTTTTCTACCCTTTTCCCCAAGTCGCGGTTATTCAGCGCTTACCATCTTGGGTATCTTGATAAGGACAAAACACACGTGGTTGATGTATTGGCAGGCGCTTTTATGCTTGTTCGGAAAAAGGTGCTCGATAAAATCGGTTTGCTCGACGAAGCCTTCTTCATGTACGGTGAGGACATCGACCTGAGCTATCGCATTACAAAAGCCGGTTACAGAAATTATTATTACCCTGGAACCCGAATAATACATTACAAAGGTGAAAGCACCAAGAAGAGCAGTCTGAATTATGTGTTTGTGTTCTACAATGCAATGATTGTCTTTGCAAAAAAACATTTTTCAAAAGAGAATGCACGTGCATTTTCAGTAATGATCAACATCGCCATCTATTTCCGGGCTTTCATCTCCATCCTGATAAGGTTCTTCAACAGGGTTTTCCTGCCAATGGTTGATGCGCTCCTGATTTTTGCCGGAATATTTTTCATCAAAGGATACTGGGAAAAACATTTCATTTTTCCTGATGGAGGCCATTATCCCGATGCCTTCATCTACATTGCGGTACCGATATACCTTACCATCTGGCTTTTGTGCATGTACCTCAGCGGAGGATATGATAAACCTTTGCGGTTGCGAAAAGTCATTCAGGGCATGGCCGTAGGAACAATCATCATTCTGGTTCTATATTCCCTGCTGAACGAACATTACCGTTTTTCACGTGCCTTGATCATCCTGGGTGCAGCCTGGGGTACCCTGGTAATGCTGGGTGTTCGCTATATCCTGCATTTTTTTAACATCAACGGTTTCCGGCTGAATTCCGAAAAAAACAAACGGTTTGTGATCATTGGTGAAAAAGAAGAGTCAGAGCGTGTATCCGACCTGCTTCAGAAAACCGGAATGAATCCTTCCTTTACAGGATTGGTAAGTTATCATAAACACAGGAACAATTTAAATGGCTTCATCGGACATCTCGGACAAATAAAGGAAATAATTACGATCCATAAGATCAATGAGGTGATATTCTGCGCAAAGGATGTTCCTGCCCAGGTGATCATCGACAAGATGTCGGAATTGAAAAACGAACAGGTTGATTATAAAATAGCACCGCCTGAAAGTCTCTCCATCATTGGCAGCAATTCCATCAATGCCTCAGGCGATCTTTATGTTATCGATATCAACGCGATCACCAAGAAAGCGAACCGGAGAAACAAAAGATTGCTGGATGTTCTTGTATCCTTGACACTGCTGGTTTTTTCCCCCATTGCCCTTTTCATTGTTCGTAATCCGATCGGGCTGGTGCGCAATATTTTTGCGGTTCTTTTTACATGGAAATCATGGGTCGGGTTTGCACAACATCCGATGCATGAAGCCCACCGTCTCCCTGAAATTAAACCAGGGGTTCTGACACCACTGGATGCATTTAAAAATAAAAACCTGCCCAAGGAGACTGCAACCCGACTTGACCTCATTTACGCACGCGACTATAAGCTGACCAACGATTTGAACATCATCATCAAAGGATTCAGATATTCAGGCAGGCGTTGAAAAGTTATTTTTATTTTGAATGTTTCAAAATAAGAAAAAACAGTACCTTTGCATAAATCCCTTATGTCATTTGTATATGTCAAAATATGAGGTAGTTGTACCAAAACTTGGCGAAAGCGTCATCGAAGTTACCATCACCCGATGGTTGAAGAATGAAGGTGAATCTATTTCGGAAGATGAACCCATTGTTGAAATCGCTACAGATAAAGTTGATTCTGAAATTTCCTCCCCTGTTACCGGGAAACTGATAAAAAAAATATTCAATGAAGGTGATATGGTTCCGATTGGTACCGTTTTCGCTATACTGGAAGTAGCCGAAGCCTCTGCCACTGTTGAAAGCACACCGGCAACTGATGAAAAGAAAACGGCTCCGGCCGGTGTCGTTGTTGAAAAAACCGACCCTGCCGAAAATTCTGAAACCATTCCTGTTCAGGATGACCATGGTTATGCTGATACCGGTAGTTCTTCGGGAACCCGTTTTTATTCTCCCCTGGTTCGAAGCATCGCATTGCAGGAAAACATTTCGTTTTCCGAATTAGACTCAATAGCCGGAACGGGGAAAGATGATCGTTTGACCAAACAGGATTTGCTGAGCTATCTGCAGGACCGGAAACTCGGCATCAAACCTGTTGCCCATGAGGCTCAGGTTGTTGGAGCAACAACAACGACGCCTGTGGTTGCAGCGCCGTCCATCAGGCAGATCATTCCCGGGGAGGACCGCATTGTTGAGATGGATCGCATCCGGCAGCTCATTGCAAACCACATGATCAAATCGGTGCAAACATCGGCACACGTCACTTCGTTTCAGGAAGTCGACATGACCCGTGTGGTTCAATGGCGCGATAAAAACAAGGATGAATTCCTGAAACGTGAAAAGGAGAAACTGACATTTACCCCCATTTTTATTGAAGCAATTGCCAAAAGTATCCGCGATTACCCCATGATCAATGTTTCCGTTGACGGAACCAAGATCGTTGTTCATAAAAACATCAACATCGGCATGGCCGTAGCCCTGCCCAATTTCAACCTGATTGTCCCTGTCGTTCGCAGTGCCCATGAAAAAAGCCTGCTCGGACTGGTCAAATCAGTGAATGATCTTGCCGAACGTGCCCGGGCAGGAAAACTCGTACCTGATGAGATTTCAGGTGGCACCATCTCCATTACCAACCTTGGTTCGTTTGGGACCCTGATGGGCACCCCGATCATCAACCAGCCTCAAACAGCTATTGTTGCTGTGGGAGCCATTAAAAAACGGGTTGTTGTTATTGAAACCCCGGATGGTGATATCATCGCCATCCGCCCCATGATGATGGTTTCCGTTACCTACGATCATCGCGTGATCGACGGGTCACTCGGAGGTCAGTTTCTCAACAAATTAGTTCACTATCTTGAAAATTTTGACCATAACCAAACAATTTAATGGAACTCATCCTAACCAAACCCATTGCTTTTTTTGATCTTGAAACTACCGGAATCAGGGTGGCGACCGATCGCATTGTCGAAATCTGTATCCACCGTGTGAATGTTAACGGTTCAAACCAAACACGAACAATGCGGATTAACCCGGAGATGCACATTCCGCCTGAAGTTACAGCAATTCATGGGATCACCGATGAAGACGTAAAGGATTGCCCGACCTTTAAACAGGTCGCCCATGAATTGGCAAAATTTCTTGATAATTGTGACCTCGCCGGTTTCAACTCCAACCATTTTGACATTCCATTGCTCGTTGAGGAATTTCTGCGCGCTGAAATCGATTTTGACCTGAAAAACAGGCGGTTTGTGGATGTTCAGAATATTTTTCATAAGATGGAACCCCGCAATCTGAGTGCAGCTTACAAGTTCTATTGTGAAAAAGAGCTGATCAATGCACACAGTGCCGAGGCTGATACCATTGCGACTTATGAAATCCTGAAAGCCCAGCTGGACCGTTATGCCGAGGTTTCCTTCAAGGACAGGAAAGGCAACGAGACAAAACCTGTTGTCAATGACATCAAGGCACTCAGCGATTTTTCCTTCGGATTGAAAAACGTCGACCTCATCGGTCATATCATTTACAATGAAAAAAACGTTGAGGTTTTCAATTTCGGAAAACATAAAGGAAAACCGGTTGCCCAGGTTTTAAAAAATGAACCTTCCTATTATGATTGGATGATGAAAGGTGAATTTCCACTTTCGACAAAAAGAGTTTTGACAATATTGAAGCTCAAAGGGTTCAATAATGAATCGGTGAAACTTGATCTATTCTGATATTTTGTATTTCTGTAATGAAAATTATCTGCATCGGGCGCAATTACGTTGATCACATCAGGGAACTCAACAATGCCATCCCAACCTCCCCTGTTTTTTTTCTAAAACCCGATTCAGCGCTGCTCATCCGCAACAGACCATTTTATTATCCTTCATTTTCCGATGCGATCCATTACGAGGTCGAGCTTGTGCTAAAAATCTGCAAGGTGGGAAAGAACATCCAGAAACGGTTTGCCCATACCTATTTTGATGAAATCGGGATCGGGCTTGATATGACAGCCCGTGATCTGCAGGATTCAGCCAAGCAGAAAGGACTTCCCTGGGCAATTGCCAAAGGTTTTGACCAATCGGCTCCCATTGGTACATTTCTTTCCAAAGAAAATTTCGTTGATTTAAAAAACATCAACTTTCATCTGGATTTGAATGGCAACACGGTTCAACAAGGCAATTCAAGCCTGATGATCTATGGTTTTGATGAAATAATTGAATATATATCCCGATTCATGACCCTGCGGACAGGGGATTACATTTTCACCGGAACACCGGCCGGAGTAGGCCCGGTAATGGTGGGTGATAAACTTGAAGCCTATATCGGAGAAGAAAAATTATTGTCATGCCAGATTAAATAAGTGACAAATGACAAGTGACGAGTGACAAATTTTGAAGAAAAAAAGCCTTCGTTAAATCATCTAAAGCATTAATAAGCAGTTCACTTGTCATTCGTCACTCGTCACTCGTCACTTTTTTTCACGTTAGCACAATCTCATTGATCACATTTCCTCCGGCCTCTTTGTTGAGTGAAGTAATTATTTTATTCCGGGCAAAGAGCAATTCATTCCGAAGGGCTGCCGAGTTGACTTTTACAAAAAGAACTTCATTCCGGATGTGCAGTTGACTGGTGTTTTTTGCAACCATCTCCCCTACTACCTTTTCCCATGCGGCAATTATCTTAGCCTGGTTCAACTTATCCCGAAGATGATAGGAATCAAGAAACTCTTCTATGGCCGCTTTTAACGGTTTTTCATTTGATCGTCTCACGCTGTATGTATGAACTGCTAAAATACGGAATCAAACGGCAGATGGCATTGGCAGATTGAAAATTTTATGCTCAATTTCCATGGAATTGAACATGGTAATAATCCGTTCCCTGCTGGTATCGGTTATAAAAACCTGTCCGAAACTATTCTCGCTGACCAATTTGATGAGTTGCGAGACCCGCAGATCGTCGAGTTTATCAAAAACATCATCAAGCAAAAGAATCGGTTTAAAACCCTTGATATTCCTGGTATATTCAAACTGAGCCAGTTTAATGGCAATCACAAAAGACTTCTGCTGTCCCTGTGACCCGAATTTTTTAACAGGATAACCATCCAGGGTAAATTCAAGATCATCCTTGTGTATCCCGACAGTACAATACTGGGCTGCCCGGTCTCTGGTCAGCGCCGCTTTAAAGACATCACGAAATTTGTTTCCGTTCAATTGCGAAACGTACCTGATATCGACAGTTTCTGATCCATGGCTTAGAAACCGGAAATAATTTTGAAAAACAGGATTAAACTGATGGAGGAATTCATCACGTTTTGAAAAGATACGTTCACCAAGCAGGATCATCTGTTCATCCCAGATTTCAATCTGGGCAGCGTCGAAATAATGCTGGTCGGCAAAAGACTTCAGGAGTGCATTGCGCTGAAAAAGTGCCTTGTTATACTGTATAAGATCATCCAGGTAAAATTTATCGAATTGGGATATGACACTGTCGACATATTTCCGGCGTAATTCACTGCCATCGTTGATCAAATCGCGATCGTAGGGGGAGATCATCACCAATGGAAAATTTCCGATATGGTCGGCAAGCCGTTCATATTCATTTTTATTGATCAGAAAGCGTTTCCGTTGTTGTTTTTTCTGAATGCATTGAACGTGATCACTGGTGTCATCGCCTTTGAAAAACGTTCCGTGAATAGCAAAAAGTTCATCGCCATGGCGGATATTCTGGATGTCGAGACTTGTAAAGAAACTTTTACAAAAAGAGAGATAATGGATTGCGTCGAGGAGATTGGTTTTGCCTGCACCATTGTTTCCCACGAAGCAATTTATTTTTCCTGTAAAAATAAATTCCGCCTGAGAATAATTTTTAAAACTGACAAGCAGCAATTTTTGCAGATACATCTAATGCTTAATTTCCTTGATTTTTTGTCCGATCTCCTCCATCAGCCACATGGGAGTTGATGTTGCGCCACAAATCCCGACCGAATTGGCCTTGTCGAACCATTCGCTTTTTAAATCCGCCATGTTTGACACAAGCTTCGCCCTCTCATTTGCCTCTTTAACAACCTGATAAAGGATCATGCCATTTGAACTTTTTTCGCCGCTCACAAAGATCACAACATCGAACCTGCCGGCAAAGTAACGCAAATAACCGGAACGATTTGCAACCTGCCGGCAAATACTGTCATTCGATTTAAAATCGACTGGCTTACCATTTGCAACCGCTTCCATCCGAAGCCGGATAATCTTTGCAATTTCCTGAAATCCATCCACCCCCATGGTTGTCTGGCTGTATAATCTCACCGGACGGCTAAAATCAATTCCCTGTAAATCCATTTCACTGCCAACAACAATTGCAGTTCCGCCGGTTTGTCCCGTCAACCCTTTTACTTCAGCATGGCCGGCTTTACCATAGATTACCACCTGGCCATTACTTTTTGTCATTTCAAGATAGCCATTGTGGACAATATTTTGAAGATGAAGGACGATCGGACAGGAAGCATCGATCAGTTCAATATTATTTTTCAGCGCAATCCGGTAGGTTTCAGGGGGTTCACCATGGGCCCTGATCATTACTTTGCAATCATGAAATTTTCCCAGATCGTCATGGTTGATAATTTGCAGCCCCAATTTCTTCAGCCTGTTCACCTCCAAATCGTTGTGAACAATATCGCCGAGACAGTATAAGTTGGGATTATTTCGAAGTTCGCGGTCGGCAACCCCGATGGCATAATCGACGCCGAAGCAAAAACCGGAATGGGAATCAATGGTAACCAGCAAGCTTATTGTGCTTTAGTAAATTCCTGCAGGTTCACTGCAAGTGTAATATAATTCCGGTTTGGTGATCCGGCCTGGTCATTACCGTAAGTATAACTCAGGTTAAACATTTTCACACGGAGTCCGGCACCAAGCGAGAAACCCGCCATTCCTGCCTTTCCGTTAATTTTAAGTTCCTGGCGCCGCTGGTAATTGTATCCAATGCGTACCGAAACAACTTTTGCAATGGTCAACTCTGCCCCCAGAACGATGTGACGCATGGCGTTATCAGCGATTTTGCCGATCCCGGTTTTTTGTTTTACCTCCCCCGTGATAGGATCCGGGATATTGGCCGGATCAGTCAGATCAAGATAGGTCAGATCCCAGCGCTGCAGGTTTGTAAACAATTGCGAAAACCTTAGTGGAATATGCTTCAGTTGCTCTGATAAACCTATCTGGAGTTGAAAAGGAAGTGGTTCATATTTTCCCGGTAAATATGGGACAAGCTGGGTTCCGATATTCCTTCCGATCAAGGAAGCATTGAATGACTGGTCTTTCGATGTGTAGGTGCCGGCAATGTCAACTGCAATTCCGAATGAATGATAGGTTTCAAGCTGAGAATAGATCAATTTGCCATTGGCGCCGATCGAAAACAACGGCGAAAGCTGCCGTCCCCATCCAATTGTCAAAGCATATTCAGCCGCACTAAAATCATTTGTCAGGTTGCCGGCGGCATCTGCTCCTGTAAAATTTCCGTAATTGATATATTGCAGGCTTCCGGTAAAACTACCCGCTTTACTGAAAGAACGTGCATAGGCTACATAGCCGTAATTAACACCGCCCGGGCTGTTTACATAACTAAATGCCAGGTTGTTGTTCATGGCTGGTGTTATGAGGGAAGGATTTGCCAGTGTCAGGGTAATATCATTGTCGTTGATGGCCAGAAAATTTCCTCCCATCCCGGCGATCCGGGCAGAATTTGTATAGTTGAGAAATTTATAGGTTCCGTAACCGCCGATCTGGGCATCTACATTTCCTGCAATCAGGCTGCCGATGGCGATCATCATTAGGCTTTTCCGTAGATAGTTATGCACAATATGAATATTGGTTTGTGT
>CAIYES010000124.1 GCA_903925275.1 uncultured Bacteroidales bacterium | reverse complement strand
TACAGAACATCCGGGTATTCCGGTAACGCTGTCGGCAAATGCCATGATCAGCGATTATCTGGATGAGAGTTTTTTTGACGTTTATGCTTACAATTGTTACGACCATGGAGAGGCCCAAACTGCTACGATGGGTTTAAAAGAATATATTAAATGGTTAAATGAACTGAATGGACTGAATAAACCTTTTATAACCACCGAATTTGGCTATTCGGTTTCACATAAAGGCTTCGGCCGTTATGGAGGCAATACCCTCAGGCAACAAAGTGATGGACTTATTGCAAATTACCGCGCCCTTTTGGATGCCGGGGCTGTTGGTATGTGCCCATTTTATTATGCCGATGGCTGGTGGAAAGGCGGCGATAAAAATAGTCATGGTTTAGATCAGCCCGAAGAATGGTTTGGTTTCTGGGGTTACAGCGATCTTGACGATAAATTTGGTTCGCCCCGCCCTGTATGGTTTGCCATGCGCGATTACATGAAAGGACTTATTATCAGCCCCGGGAACAATACAATCCATACCGGAACCTCGATACCTTTAGAACTTTATAATGACAAGGAAGTGAAAAAAGTGGTGGTAAAATTTCTTGATAAAGCAATATATTCAAAGGATATAAGCAGCGAAGGTTATTTTGCCGATCAGTTAACCATTGACCCGGTTGGAATTGAAGATATGGAACTTGGTTTCGAATTTTTTGATAAAGACCATAAAATTATCAAAACCGAATCAATAAATATCCTGGCTTCAAAAACGGCTTTCGAATTGCCAAAATTGACCATTGAAGTAACTCCCGGAAATGATTTGAATGAAGGTAAAATAGCAAGCATAAAAACAAAAATTGAAACCAAAGAAAAATTTAAATTCCCTGACGATTTAAAAATAAGCTTCAATACGCATCTAGGGTGGGATGTTGGGCAACAGGCATCCGTTTCAATTAAAGACCAATCGGATAAAAAAATGATTACCTCCGAAAATTTCTTTAACATTCCTGATCATTGTTGGGTTGTAAACGCATCGGCTGGTATCTCGGTTCAATATGGTAAGTTTATCTTCAGAATTCATGATCAAAAAATAATTTTCAGGGGTGACTGGGCTAAGGAAGCAGGCCGTAAATAAAGGCTTGCCTGAAATTACCCCCGCGCTTTGTACAAAATGGTGAAATGGTGAAATGGTGAAATGGTGAAATGGTGAAATGGTGAAAACTGTTTCGCCATTTTGTTTTCTGAAGAATGAGTAAACTCCTTTTCCAGAACAAACCGCAAGCTTGAAATTATTCCTGTGCCCTTCTTGCATCGAGCTCTTTTTTCATCAATGTGGTGGTTTTGGTGTCGATTTTATAGAAAATCATAAACAAAGCACACGACATGTATAAGATACCAGGGATAACGGAAACCAATAATTTAATTCCGGTGATGGCAGTATCGTTTTGAACAACATTAGGAACAAAATTCGATGCGGCCAATATCCAGCCGGCAATGGCTGCCCCTAGTCCCCACCCTGCTTTTTGCGCGAATACTGCAGCCGAGAAATACAATCCTGTGGCACGCCTGCCCGTTGTCCATTCGCCATAATCGGCTGAATCGGCAATCATGGTCCAAAGTAAAGGAACTGCCGGAGCATAGGCCATCTTGGCAACGATGTTGAAAACATAGATGGTTGTCAGGTTGTTTACTCCCGGCAGGTAAATGAGCATGAAAAACAACCCTGAAATTAACGAACTGCCTATGAATACATTTTTATTTCCAAAACGTTTGGCTAAAGGTTTTGACAGGGGTAATGCCACAATCAGGGCAACAGTGCCAATTACATTGAAAAGCTGCACATTGTTTTCGCGACCCAGATAATATTTAAAATAATAGGCAATTGCCGCATTTTGCATGGCAAACATGATGAATGAAATGATGCCAACCAGGGCCAGCACGATCCAGGCCTTGTTTTTGAACAGATTCCCAATGTCTTCTTTCAGTGAATTCACCTGCTCTTTGGGAGGGTGAACGCGCTCTCTGGTTGCTTTAAAGGTGATAAAAAAGAATATTAAGCTTAAGCCAGCAAACAAAAAGACGGTATACTGGAATCCCTGGGCTTTATCACCGCTACCGAAAAATTCGGCTAAGGTCAGTGCCAGTCCGGTCACAACAAATTGCCCTGTGAAGCCGGCGATGAAACGATAGGTGTTTAATCCTGCCCTTTCATAAGTGTCGCCGGTCATAACGGCTCCCAAAGCCGAATAAGGGAGGTTAATGGTGGCATAGGCCGTCATTAAGAGAATGTAAGTTGCCCCGGCATAAAGAATCTTACCTGTTTCGCCAAAATTTGGGGTTGTAAATGTGAGAATCGCCAAAACTGCATAAGGAATGGCCCCAAACAGAATGTACGGTCTGAATTTTCCCCAACGTGTATTCGTTCTGTCAGAAACTACGCCGATAACCGGGTCGATGGCCATATCCCAGAAACGGGCGATTAACATAATGGTTCCTGCAGCAGCTGCAGAAATTCCGTAGACATCGGTATAAAAAAACAAGAGCCAGAAACCAACCATATCCCAAACAAAGTGGGAAGCGGTATCACCCAGACTATATCCGATTTTTTCTTTTACTGATAATTTTGTTGCACTTATTTCCATTTTGAATGATTATAGCTTATTGGATCAACCGGCCAATGTTGTTACTGAAACTATTTCAATTTATTTCAAATACAGTATACGTCCTTGACCATTCAATTTCCTTACCGGGTTCAACATGAATGTCAAAGAATAACTCCGGACTGATGACATGTTTCCACCCCCAAAGATTTACCTGAGATGTTTTAAAACTTCCGGTCTCTCTAATGCCAACCTTATTTTTAGTGTTTATTAATTCCCAGGCTGCGTCAACATTTGCTTTACCTGAAAGATTACTGAAAAAGAATTGTTCGTTGGGAGTTCCGTTAAACGTAATCTCTTTTTGACCAATTACGACTTTCCCTTCGGGATTCACATTTCCTTCAAACAATTCAGGCTTAACGCGAAAAGGGAATTTTAAAATGTAATCACTGCCTGTCAGCTGGTTGTTAACAGCTAAAAAGTTGTGAACGTATTCATTCGTTATGATGGCCTTTTCTCCCGTATTCTTTAAATGATATTGAATGATAAAGCCCGTTTCAGCCAATTCAATTTCTTTTGTTAAAACATAGGAATAGCCATTGACATTCTGAGATTTACAGCATATGATCAGTTTATCCGGTTTGGCCGTAACCTCAAACACGGCTGGCTGAATTTCATAATTCCTGCTGAATAAATATTCCCCGCCAACTTTTTTCAGTGACCCGACACCTATTTTATGAAACCATTCACCTTCCCTGGTTTCATCATAACCTATGGCTGCATTCAAGCCAAATTCATTATAAAAACCTTTTCCGTACCTGTAGTCATCATTAACATTCATTTTCTCCGTACCTGAAACACAAATATTTTTGTATTTCACTGACACGATTTTCCCGGTCCAGTCAAATCTTGAGGAGGTATAATTTGCCAATGGCAGGTCAATCTGAATTTCAAGGTTCTTGTTTTTCAGCACATGTGTCATTGTTGTATTTTTTTGATGAACTTTCTGCAATGCATAATATGCAACACGGGGAATTAACTGATAATGTCCTCTTTCATCTGTCTGACCTTTTCCACATATGCCGAACCACTCCTCGTTCATATTGTTCTTTCCCGGCTGATAATCGTTGTAACCGCCATTCGCCCAGGAAGCAGTCGTATCATGAATGTCCAGATTTTTTGTTTGTTCATGTTTCCACCAACCATCGCTGAACATAAAAGTAAATCCGCCGATACAATTTTCAGCTTTTCCCGAACCCGCCGCATTTTCATAAATTTCTCTCCAGTTATGGGTAAGATAGTAAGCCTGAGTTTGCTGATCTTCTTCATTTCTTACAGCATTGAAGGCATCGGCACCAAGCTCGGTAAACATGATCGGTTTTTTCCATATTTCTTTTGTTTTCTGAAATGCGTCGCCAAAAGAGACACCCCGATACATATTACAGCCAAGAATATCTATATTTTTACATTCCGCGGCAATAATATCAACGAAAAGCAAATCTCCATTGCATATTGCTACCGGATGAGCCTGATCGATGGCTTTCACAGCCAGGCCCGCTTCGTCAAAAAGTTTATACATGGCTTTGGCATGGACGACCGATGGTTTTTGCTCCGGTGGAACATTCTCCGTTTCGGCTCCTTGCCAGAAAAGACCATAATTGTTTTCATTACCTAATAAATACAGAAGGAGACCCGGCGTATTTTTATACTCTTCTGCCATTCCGGTCACCTCCCTGAGAAGCAAATCGTGCACACGTGAATCAGCATAGTCGGTATTCGGAACCCATTGGCCGTTTAAAGTCAAGCCATATCGCCCGAAAGAGTGATTGATCATTGTATAGATGCCATATTTCTCATAAATATACCTGATCCACTTTGGTTGAATGCCGGTATATACACGAATGGTATTTACCCCCATGTTTTTTAGCATTGCCATTTCCGAGTCAAGTGCAGCTTGTATAAAATCATCCGATTGTAGCCACAGACTATAAGTATAATTCGTACCAATTGGAAAGTAATCCCAATTCATACCGTTAATCATAAAGCCATTACCGTTGATTAATAGCTTAAATCCCTGATTGTCTTTAATAACCGATACTTTGTCGGCCTGAGCAACAATAATTGTTGTTGTAAATACGAAAAGAACAAATGTCAGTACAGCTTTTTTCATTTGATTTTCCTGAATTATTGACAAATCGATTATAATTCGCCTCTTCGATCGACTAACATTTTCCGGATCTCATGCGCCCTTTTTTCGGTAATATCATATTTCCACATTATCCAAATCGCCAGTATCCCCGCCAATGCAGGAATAGAAATATCTGCGATACGAAGCATGGTAATGGTATGAACTGATTGTGCCTGAACATTCCCGTCAAAACCCACAGCACTCAGAATCACTCCGCTTAGAAACAATGCAAGCGACATTCCGAGCTTAACCATCCACCAGTAAACAGCTCCGAATAATGCTTCTTTTCTGGGCATTCCGTTCCTGAGTTCATCATAATCGCACACATCGGCCATCATTGACATCATTAGTGTAAATAAACCACCTATTCCAAACGACATTAAAGGTAATGGAAGGAACATCAGCACAGGATTTCCCGGGGAGAATCCCCACCATTTAAGGGTATATCCTACAATCGAAATTAATGTAGATACTACAAAAGCATTTTTCTTTCCAATTTTGGATGACATGTAGGTAATAATCGGTATCACAAAAAAAGCAGTTAACAAAGCGCTTACAGTGCCAAACCATGCCGGCCATTGACTTGCAGCCATTTGGTTGCCGTTGAATAAATAAAAAATAACGATATAGAAAGCAAAAGAAGCAATTATCTGATAACCATTGAATACCAAAAAAGTAGCCCCGCAAAGCCGAAGAAAAGGTTTGTTGTTAATGGTTTGCTTAACATCTTTGAAGAAATCTTTTACATTCGAAACAATACCCTTGAATGACAATTTTGTTTGTCCTGTTAGGCGTGCCTGATCAATTTCTTTACAAAAAAATGCAGGTAAGATACCCATTACCAGACAAATAAATCCAACATAATAAGATAATATCCTCACTCCTGCCGGGGCATTTGGAAATAATTCAGGACGTGAAATCAAAAACCAGAACCACGGAGCTATCATCCAGGCTATCTGTCCCATGAATTGAGATATTGCCATAAGACGAGTACGTTCATTATAATCAGGGGTCATTTCATATCCTAATCCAATAAGAGGAGCTGCAAAAATGGTGTATCCTAAATAGAAGACTACAGAAGTTAATAGAAAATGAATAAAATTATATGTTTCGTGACTGTTTCCTGGTTCAGGTGCTTTTAACTGCCACATCAATACAAAAGCAATTCCAACTATAATCGCACCACCGAAAATATACGGTTTACGACGCCCCCATCTTGAACGTGTATTGTCGGAAATATAACCCATAATGGGATCAAGAATTGCATCCATAAACCTAGGAATAGCGGATAAAATACCAGCTTTATACGGGCTCATACCAAATCCCACTACCAGGAAAAACATAAATACACCCAATGCCGCAGGCAATAACTGATTTGTAAGATTTCCTGCGCCAAAAGCAATTTTTTGCCCCAGCGGTACAATATCTTTCGGGTTTGTTTTGTAATGTTCCATAGTAAGTATTTAAAGAGAGGTGTTAAATTAATCAGGCAATCATCTGATGCAGTTTTTCTGCTTTTAGTTATTGACGATATTGCTGAATGAAACTTCTATCAGCGTAATTTCTCCTGTACGTTGAAATATTTTTGAACTTATTTCTTTGCCGATGGCATGACCTGCCAAAAAAATTTGTTTTCCATCGGCGAATGAAATAGAGATTTTATCTTCGTTTGACAGGCTGTATAAAACCGGAACCTGGCAGAATGTGAATCCCAGTTGTCCTTGCTTAAGGATTATTTGCTGCCGATCTTCCTTGAGATCAAAGTACCCGAACGTACTTTTCTGATTCAGCAATTCAGCGGGATCAAGCATGCCGGATTGAAATGCAATTTCCCCATCCTGTATGTGAATCCCTATTTCCCTCATGCGTGAGATGAAGTCTTCTTTTACCTGGCCGGTCATGCCTGGCTGCTGTGCTCCTGCATTCCCGGGGGTATGCGAATAGGCATCCGTTGGGAATGCACCGTATAAGGAAGGAGATTTATGTAAACCAATTCCTGCCTTAATCTCGAAATAGTGATCTTTAATTTTTCCGACTACACCAGAATCAGCGCCTTCATGCACTCCTTGGAAATAGCACTCCTGGGCGGCAAGCAATAATTTGGAAACCATGTGCCAGTATATACTTCCCAAACCTTCGTACCCATAAAATGTACCCGACCGGCCGGTAAACGACTGGTGGTCGAAAAGTTCTTCGAAAATCGCTAATACCTTTTCCTTTTCTTCGGCCAAAAGCGAGGCATATAAAGCAGAATCAAGGCGGTTCAGGGCTTTTTCCAACACGGCAGCATTGCGAAATGTCGCATTAAAGTGGAAGTTACCCAGATCATCTTTCCTTAAAATTGTCGAATCGGATTCGGCAATTAACTTGCTAAGAAGTTTTGATTCTTTAACCTTGCTGCCGGGGATGTTGTTTTTCCGGGTAAAAAGAGGCAATTGCCTGTCGGGATAAAGCAGGTAACTGTACTGATCGCGACGAAACAGACTGCTGCCTTTAAGCGAATCAAGCACATCAAGACTTTCTTGCACCGACAAGTAACCGGAACTTAACACAGCCACCTGTCCTTCCAACATTTCATATAAATTCCGTATTGATACACTTTTGTCAGCGAATGAAATCAGGTTGTATGCATGATAAAGTCCATCCTCACGTTTGTTTACTTTGATGGTCTGATCCATGTAATCCAAAGCAAGCAGGATAAATTCAGACAAGGCTTTGACCGGAATTAGTTTTTTCCTGCCCGAAAAGGATTTTTCGTAAATCGAGTTCCGGTAATCGCTCCCCGCTTCACCAAGACAATCGGTAAAACGGCGCCTTTCAGCATTTGAAAACCCGGAATGAAGCAATACAGTGTTTTCAGCAAAAAGCGTAAATATCCTGCTGAACAGTGTTTCAACTTCTTCCGAAACAGGTATTTCCTTGCTGCCGGTTTCTTCGAACCGTTCAAACCAGAATTTCAGGAAACGCCGTAAATAATAAAGTGTAACCATCGAAGCTCCGTTGCCCACGAGCGCATTGTTGGCATCGTTCCACTCCGGGCGTTGGGTATTGAGCCAGATGCCGGCTTCGGGGATAAAATTGCTGATCTTGGCCAACAAGGTAACCAGAATTTTTTCGGTAAGATTAACCCTGTAGATTTCATTGTCCCTGCCTTTCAACAAAACGCCATCCGCCCCGATTGTTCTGGTCAGTTCCTTGATTTTAGTATTTAATCCAAAATCAAAGACAATGGTATCCTTTGGGTTTTTTACAATTTCGGAGTAAGGTTTTAACCGGTAGGGCACATTGGCATAAGCAAATATCTCCTTGTTCAATAAGGCATCAAGGTTGCCCGGATGAAACTGATGGGATAACTCGAGAAATTTCTGGAGGTAAATAATCTGGTGATCACCCCAGTAACCGATGTAAGCCCAGGGATCGTGCGGATCGGGACATTCCCAGTCCATACCTGCACGGGTTATGCGATATGGATTATAGCCGTCGGCTGTGGTGGCATTGACGAATTTACTGATCATGCCTTCGATGAACTCAGGATAGGAAAGGCCGAGCGCTTCCCAGTTTTGAAAAATATCGCGCCAGTTTCCCTCGTAATTTAATTTTACAGAACCATCCGGATTTTTTGTTTCAATCGAAAACTGGTTCCATGGGCGGCTGGGATCGCCATGCCGGCGGCTGAACGTTAGGGGCAGATATTCGCGGCAAATCCTCACCAGGTCATCATCGGAGGTGCTTTCGGCAAGCCCTGTCAATTCAATATAATTTATCGTTTCAGGAAGCCGGTCAAGCCATGCTTTGCGTTTAGCGGCTATGTCCTTGTTTATTTGTCCAAGGAACAAGATAAAGTCTGTTTTATCGAGTGTGTAATTGCTGGTGAAAATCCCACCCCTCATGACATTGAACAACGTATTGGAAAAATGACGGGCATAGCTTAATTCATCACGGCCCATTTGCATTCCGTCGGCTTTGGAAACAATTTTCATCAGGTTCGATGTTCCTTTTTCAATATCAGCATCAACCAGATGTTTCATGTCATCCCTGGTTTTGATGGCATTATTGAGATTGGCTACATCTGCGCTGTCCTGGTTGATTTCAGCGATAATCATCCATTCAGAACTGGCATCTTTTTCAAGCTCAAAGCATTCATTCACATAATATGCACCACGGGTGGCCCTAATATCAGTTTCGGTATCAACCGCTTGTCCTTGTTTGAAATTCTCAACCTGGTGATTTGAAATCAGAACCTTTGCCGACTGGTTCAGTCCGCATGACCATACTGTTGTTGCTTTAAGCGATTCGCTTGGTTCAGCGCGATCAACCGGGATTGAGCTAAGCATATACAGTCCAAGTTTGGTTTCGTCGAGCAATTCACATTTTTTATAGGCATCGAGCAAACAGCTGAATGCATTCTGGAAATCAGAATCCACGCCATTTGGCATAATGTTCTTGATACCGTCGAGTACATCCACCTTAACTGAACCGGAATTTAGATTGCTGATAACCGACTTCTTTACGAATCCGAATTTCTCGCTGGTGTACCATCCGTATCGAAACCCCACACCCAGGTCGACATTAATCTCCTCGAAAATGATTTTATTGCCGTAAATGTTTTTATAGAGATTCCGTTCAATAATGTATATTTTCTCCGACTCAAATGAAAAAGGTTCCCATAAGTATATTTTCTCATTCTTATCGACAAGCAGGTAGGTTTTACTTCCGGTTATTCCTCTGGTATCATGTATTTTATCAACAGTAGCATAGGGGAACAACGCATTATTACGGTCTTTTCTACCGGCCGACAGCGACCCGTTACTTGAAATGTACATCCAGTGATCGGAACTGCTCACAATGGTCATAAAGAAATCGGGCATCTGGTTGCTGTTGCTGATTTTGTAGAATTTTTCGTTTTCAATTTCCACAAACCGGCCATCGACCTTCGCCTTGTTGTAATTTATTTTAGCATTTCCCAGATAAATATCTTTTCTATTCATCGTATAAAATTAAGCGTTGAATTTTCTTTTGATTCTTCAAGCAGGCATGAGGTAGCGTGATATAAGGCATATACAAGGAAGTGACAATAGGTAAATCATTTAAGCCATTAATTGCTGTCCGGTTAAATTTTACATTACAGGCCAAAATCACAGTAAATATTGCATCCCTATGAAACCCTTCATGCTGCTGCAGTTTATTATGGGTTTGTTTTCTTCACATTCTTGATAAACAAATCGCTGATGTCACCAGCCAGGTCTGTCCTCAATACCTCGATACGGCTTGTTCCCTTCAAAGTTGCCGACAGCTTGTTCAGATCGATGATGGCAACCGCTGGATTGTTCAGTGTGCGAAAATAAATCATTTTGTTGTCGAGGTCGGTTACAATCGTCCACCGCGTACCGCCATGAGCAAACCCCGGCGATTCAGTCAGAAGTTGAATGGTGGCAAAGCCGTAATTTACTCCCTGCGTTGGATTTTCGGGTGCCGGCAGGTTTTTCCAGTAATGTACCCCACGGACAAAACGGTCGTACGAATCAATCGAACCCGGAATGGCCAACTTGCCACCGAAACCATCATAAAGCTTAAGATGTTCGACAGACTCTCCGTAACTACTGTTGGTTAGTACCTGGATTGCCGGGTTTGGGGTAACTTCTATTTTGCCATTGATGAATTCGACTATCGCCGATGCTCCGGTAACATCATGGAGGAAAAAATGCAGCTTAATTTCAACCAAACCTGTTGGCGTGGATGTAATACGATAACGGTTTCCGGACAAATCAGCAAGTGCTTCGTCAACGCTATTAAAGTTATCAAGCATGTACTGCATCAGCGAGCCAATATCAATAGTTGTCTGAACTCCATCTTCAGCGAATACGGAGGAGGCCAGGAAATAGGTGCCAACTTTAAAGCCAGCCTGATTAATACCATCTACGCCAGCTTCATATTCACCATCATTGATCGATTTGGTTTTTGCAATAGATAGGTTGAATGTTACAGATGCATATTTGCTTGTCCATTTCAGTGGCTGGCAATTTTGTGGTGTATACTGAGCCTGCCTGGCAGTTCCCACCGGGCTGAATCGGATAACACCATCGCCGGCTGTAAAGAAGTCAAAGTTACGGGCTGAGACATTAACCTTGCCGCTTTTGCCAATGAAAATTTCTGCACAAGCCTGTACATCTTCGATTACAAGGTTGATTGCGAAAACTACCATGATCACTCCAAAAACTGTGAATGCTTTCTTCATTTTTTTGATTTTTCTGCTTATCTGGCCTTTAGACCCACCCTGTTTTTAAGTGGATACCGGACTCCACACTATTAGTGGATAAATGTACAAAAGTTTTGCAAAGAACCAGAAGGAATAAAATGGCTGAATCCATAATTGATAAGCTGGATCAACAAAAAATTTACTTTACAGAGCAAGCTCAACTTTTAGTTTCTGCCTCTCTTTTCTTCCTCAAAGTAAATATGAAAATGATGAATTTATCAGTAAATTTGCATTAAACTGCAAATAATCAACCAAAACGGGTGAATTATGACAGGCAGATTTCTTGTCGTAGTAAAATTCATGCTGATTTTAGTCTTGCCACTATTTCTCAACAAACAAGGCTTAGCTCAGCTCACAGTCGTATCGGGGCTTGGCATGCAACTGACACCCGAACAACTGGTTCGGGATTACCTCGTGGGAAAGGGAGTGGGAATATCAAATGTTACCCTTAACGGGTCGTCCGACACCATTTCAGTAAGCGACATTGGTTATTTTCAAACATCCGGTGATGCGTTATCGCAACTGAAAATCGAAACCGGAATTATTATGACAACAGGGAGAGCCAGCAATGCCATTGGGCCTAACAATAGTCACAATGCCGGTTCACGTACAGATACCGGAGGGGATGTTGACCTTCAGGAAATTGCCGGCACAAATATTTTTGATGCCTGCGTCATTGAATTTGATTTTATTCCCCAATGCGATACCATAAAGTTCAGCTATGTTTTCGGTTCGGAGGAATTTTATGAGATGTGCGGAAAGATTGACGATGTTTTTGGCTTTTTTCTGAGTGGCCCCGGAATAAACGGCCCCTACTCAAACAACAGCATTAACATTGCGAAAATGCCTGGATCGCTCGATTATGTCAGCATCAACAGTATATGTGCGGATTCAAATGCTTCCTGGGACAATAAGTCGGGTGTTTATTTTCAGTACGATGGCCTGACTTATGTTTTTACAGCCTGGCATGTCATAACCCCTTTTCAGACATACCACCTGAAATTGGCTATTGGTGATGCCATTGACCAGTTATGGGATTCGGGTGTGTTTTTGGCAAAGGGTAGTTTTTCGAGTGGTTTTGATTTTCATATTGGCAATGTTCCGTCTTTTTCCCCTGCAGGTTTGAATGCAGTTGAGGGTTGTAATGATATTGCAGTGACATTCACACTCCCTCAACCTGCCCAAACCGATCTGGCAATCGAATATAGTATTCAGGGAACTGCAACTCCAGGCGTCGATTATACTGAACTTTCGGGGATAGTTAACTTTCGAACCGGACATGACAGTGCATCCGTCATCATTCATCCGCTTTCCGACGAGCTTGCTGAAGGAGACGAAACTGTAATCCTGAACATCCTGCGAAAAACCTGTTATGATATGGTGACCATTCGGGATACCATCATCATCAAGGATAATCCCAAGATGGAAGTTACAGCCGGGAACGACCTGGTGATATGCCCTGGCGATACAACACGACTCACTGCCCGTGTTACCGGTGGATTCGGCCCTTTTTCCTTTGTATGGAACGATCCCTTGTGCCACGATAGTGTGATGATTGTTTATCCGGTAGCAGGGAATTATACCTATATCATAAACGTTACCGACAGATGCAATATCACACTTTCTGATACACTGCACCTTAAAGTCGACACGGTGGCATTCCTCACCAATCATCCTGCCGAAAAGTCAATATGCGACGGAGAGCAGACCAAAATCATCCTAACCTCCAATCTGACCACGGCCTTTTTCCAATGGCAGCCATTCCTGGTTACCGGTGATGTTACAGGGTATTATCCGGGCAGCGGAAATTTTATTGATCAGGCACCCGACCTTCAATCAGGAAAGCCGGCCGAGATTAATTATCACATCATGATTACCGGTAACGGCTGCGATACCACATACACCGAATTTATTGTTTCTGTAAACCCTTTACCTCAAATAGATCTGGGTGAAAACACATGGATTAACCCCGGCTCAACGATTCAACTGCATGCAGGAAATGAATTTGCATCGTACCTTTGGTCAACGCTGGCATCAGATTCAGTCATAACGGTTGATCAGGAAGGTGTTTATTATGTCGAAGTCAAAAATGGTTATGGTTGTTATGCATCCGACACCATTCTTGTACAACAGGTTGGTCTTTATTCTCCCAATGCATTTACCCCCAATGGCGATGGATTGAATGACCGGTTTGTTTTTCAAGGATTGGGCGACAATGCACATGCCCTGTTGCAGATATTTAACCGCCGGGGACAAATGATTTTTCAAACCAACGATCCTGAGAAAGGATGGGATGGTTCTATTGGAAATCAACCAGGCATACCAGATACCTATGTTTGGATTCTTTACCTGGGCACAAGCCATGTTTATACTTACAAGGGATCCGTCACACTGGTGAGATGAAATTGGATCAAGAGGAATTTCTGGGGGGGGCTGGAATTTCGAATTTCAGATTTCAGATTTCACATCTCAGATTTCAGATTTCATACCAGTAGATATTGGTTGATGGAACTTTCATTCAAAAGGCCCCTTCCCAAACCCTCCCCTTGGTTTGGTTTTGGTATTTGTTATTGATTTGGTTAAACTATTGCATTTCACTGTTTTGCTGATTATAAACTGATTTTCCCTCTTTAATTGTTTCAACCACTTTGATCTCCCGGATCTTCATCGGATCGACGGTAAGGGGGTTGTCTGATAATATGACAAGATCGGCTAACTTTCCCGGTTTCAGCGAGCCCTTGATTTTCTCTTCCCCGATCTCCAGTGCGCTGTTGATGGTAATCGCTTTGAGCGCTTCGTAAGGCGATATGCGCTGATCGGGACCAATGACCACCCCCGTGCGGGAAACCCGGTTCACTGCAGTCCAGATGGTGAAAATGGCGTTCAGGGGAGTCACATTGTAATCGGTATGGTTGGAGAATACAATTCCCGAATCCAGTGCGGCCTTGAGGGGGCTCAGGAAGAATGCCCTTTCCTTACCCAAATTCACCATATGCACATCGCCCCAGTAATAGCAGTGGTTGGTAAAAAACGAAGGAAAAATGTGATGTTGCTTGTATTTTGAGAGTTGTTGGGGCGTAATGAACTGGGAGTGAATCACGACGGTTCCACGGTTGGTGTCGGGCAGGTTAAGCGTTTTGATTGCTTTCTCATGGCCGTCGATGATCATCTGAATGGCGGCATCGCCATTGGCATGAAAGAATACCGGAACCTTATTCCGGTAACATTTCAGGATGCCTGCGTCCAGGGCTGAAGCCGAGATGTTGGGTTTTCCGCTGCAGTCGTGTGTGCAACCTGATCCGGGCAGCATAGGCTGGCTGAGATAGGCTGTTTTGCCTTGTGGCGATCCGTCACAGATAAATTTAACCCCTCTGAAGGTGAGATGATTGTTGTATTCTCCGAAATGAAATTCAGGGTTTCCTACCAGCGTATCGGTCAGTTCGGCTGCAATCAGCGATACCAAATCGAGGTAGAGAATCTTTTGACTGGCTGCGAGTTTCAGCATTTTTATGGTCGCCATGCTGCTTGAACCCTCCTGGGCTGTCGTATAGCCTTCGCGGGCATATTGCAATTGTCCGGCATTGATAAGCCGGGTAAACGCTTCCTGTACATCAGGGGGCAGCGTTGCCGGGATTTTTCCCTGTGCTTTCCCGCTGGCTTTCTCCAGCATAATATGTTTGGCCAAACGTTCGGCGGTGGGTGCGCCTACCGAAGCCGATGTTCCAAACCAGGCGTTTTCATACACCACACCGTTGGGCGATTGTGTCCCTGGGAAGCGTCCAATGATTCCTCCGGCCGGATCTTTCGTTGCGGAACTGATTCCTGCCAGCTTCAAAGCGGCTGAATTGTAAACTCCGATATGGCCCGATGCATGGACTAAAACCACCGGGTTATCGGGAAAAAGCGGATCCAGATCCTTGATGGTAGGATAGCGTTTTTCCTTTAACTGATCGGGGTCGAGACCCATCCCGATCAGGATATCCCCGGGCTTTGATTGCAGCTTTTTTTTGAGAGCTGTCAATTTATCGGTAATGTCGTTGATGCAGCGCACAGAGTCGATGGGAGGCGAACTGATGTTGGCAGAGATGACCGAAATCACAGCGGCCAGAAAATGGCTGTGAGGATCCACAAACCCCGGGGTTAACGTTTTGCCGGCCAGGTCGGTGATTTTTGTCGAATCGCCTCTGTATTTCATTATTTCCTCTTTCTTTCCAATTGAAAGGATCTTTCCGTCTTTAATGGCCAGGGCTTCTGCCTGGCTTCCCACACTGTCCATGGTGAGGATGACACCGTTGACAAATATCTGATCTGCCTTTTCAGCAGGCCTGATGCAGGCTGTCATCATGCCAAAGAACAATAAAACCAACAATACAAAAGATTTCATATTTCCGGATTTAGTAAAAACATACAAACACGATAAATCAGAATACCCGTTTATCAATTATCTTATTATTTCACAATTTCACCATTTCACCATTTCACCATTTCACCATTTCACCATTTTCTCATGTGTATCATGGCACAAATCTACCCATTTCCTTATAACCTGAATCATCTCCTCCATGGTGGCAGGTTTGGCAATGAACTCGTTGCAACCCACAGAATAAGCCGTTTCGGTGTATGAGAAGAATACATAACAGCAATCTGAAAAGCGAAATTAGACCACTGATCATGCAATGTCAAGAAACGGAGGGTGAAAAAATCATAACACATTCTATATAACCCCTTGTAAAACACAGTTAATCAAACACATGAGCATCAAAAAGAGACATTGGCCTGGCGGATCAGGAAGGGGATCTCTGCTTATAATGCTTATTTACTGTATTTTATGAATGTTGATAAGAAAAAAATAAGATGACAATTTGGTTAGCCCAGCATAATGAGGTAACTCGTCAGGTTCTTATTTTGATCGAGAAGGAGTTTTTTCCGGATATGCGACCGGGTAACATCAACAGAGGCCGCTGTGAGGTTTACCAGGCGGGCGATATCCTTTGAAGAGAGGTTGAGCCGGAGGAGGGCACAGATCTGCAGTTCGGACTTTGACAAATCGGGACAAACTGCCAGTAATTTTTCAAAAAAGCCGCTGTGCATCTCCCGGAAGATTATTTCGAAATCGGCCATTGGTTCCCGTTGTGAATCGCGGAATATCTTACCAAGGGCCTGGGAGAAATCCTCCTGGTCCTTCTTCTTCTGGAAGCGGAACAGGAACTCTCCGAGTTTTTCCCTGATCGACCGGTTGGTTTGGTTCAGATCCGCGCTTTGAAGGGTATGATAGATCAATTCCTGCTCTCTTACCTGCATCCCAAGCCTAAGGTTTTCAACCTCAGTTTCAATGATTTTCTTTTCCTGATCAGCAAGATGAAGTGTTTGTAAGGCTTCCAGCCGTTTCCTGTTTGTTATTTTGTGTCGGGCTGCTAACAATCCGACCATCAGTAACAATACCAGCAACACGATAGTGCCTGCTAATCTGATGATCAGGTTTCGGGACTTTTGTATTTTATTATCTGCCTCCATGGCAACCAGTTTAGAATGAAGCAGTTGGTTACGGAATTTCAACTCCGTTTCGTCAAAGATCTCATGTCCGATCTGCTTGAATACAGAATCCCGGTATCCCGCTGAAGCCTTGAAAGTCTCCAGTGCTTTTGAAAGATCGCCGCTTGCTTTATACCATTCTGCCATCATACCAAGAGCCTGGCTGACCAGAGGGTAAACTCCCTTTTTCCTGCCCCAATCGAGGCTTCTTTCCGCCACCCTCCAGGCACTGTCGCGATGGCCATAGTCCCATAACAAACCGGCCATCTGGATCATGGCCTGATGATATTCGGGCAGAATGGTAATTTCCCCGTGTGTATTGGCTACCTTTTGCAATATCTTCAGCGACTTTGCCTTCATCCCCTTTTCATTATATAACAAAGCCTGTGAGATCCTGAATCCGGCTTTAATCCGGGGATCGGGAAAGGAGAGACAGGCTGAATCGGCTATGATGAGCGAATCGGCGCTGGCGAACCTTCCTTCTCCGATAAAACACGAAAGCAAGCTCATCGAAGTAAAACATCGTTCCGTTTTATTGGTCGCCTGACTGAATAAAGCTGCACATCGCCTAAAGTGCTCCTGGCTGAGCGTATAATATTTTCTGGATTTTTCACGGTTATAGGATTTAAAGAGGTCGGCAAGACTGAGGTAAATATTACCGGTACCAAACGCAGTGGTTGCCATTGCTGAAGTGTCGTTCAGGATCGAATCGTAGGCCGACGCAGCCAGGTAATACTCCAGTGCCTTATTCAAATGGTTTTGTTCAAAGTAAACGCTGCCGATGTTAAACAGCGACGACATGATCTCGAATTTGTTGCCGGTGCTTTTAAAATATTCAAGGGCGCTGTTCATTAACACAATGGCGCTATCATACTGTCCCAGGATCCGGTACAAGCTTCCGATTTGTTCAATGGCCCTGAAATAAAGGCGTTTGTCGCCTGCTACGTCGAAGGTAGCCCGTGATTTATTTAGGTACCATAGTGCACTGTCGGGGTTTCCTTTATTCTCCCATGCCATCCCGAGTACAAAGTACAAATTGCCGGTATATTTCTGCGGGACAGCAGATTTCAGGAGGGGCAATCCCTGCCATCCGTACCAGAGCGATGAGTCGGGGTCGACAGTCCAATAAATGGCACAGAGTTTATTCAGATATCTAAGTTTTTGATCCGGAGGAAGACCTTTGGCAATCAGTTTTTTCATGATCAGAACTGAATCGGGGTTCTGGGCATAAATCATCGGCAACAAAAAGCCCTGCAACAGTATAAAAAGGGCAAATGTTCTGCAAAGCATCGTCATATCACCAACTACTTTTTCAGCATGAAATGCAGTTCCCCGGTGCCGGATGGGTTTGGTTAAATGATCAAATTCTTTCAGTTCCATTGCGTGGTCAATATCCTGGATATAAACTTCAATAAGCCATAACGTAGATGGGGTAAAATTTACTTATGGTTTGGAGAAATAAATAATGGGCAATTCAAAATGCAGGTTTCAGTCGGTTAATAATAGGATAAATGTATGACTTGTTTTGATGATAACAAACTTTTATCACCCTGCTTATTATTTACCTATATCTCTAACACTGACAAAAAACTTCGTTTGCGCACGCTTATTCCCTGAATTCAACCATTTGCAGTTGAATAAGCGAAAAAAAATTGCAGGGAAAATTTATTCACTATCCGTGACGCTGCAGGTATCTTGCCTTATGACTGGTATTTTGACTGACTATCTTCCCAGCCATTCCTTGAATTCGTTGACCCGTTCACGGCTCACAATCGAGCTATTGTCGTTCAGCAGGCGAGAGGTGATTTTCAGCCGGCTGTTGAAGTAGGTTCCTGTTTTCTGAATGGAGTTGATGCTGATAATCGCCTTGCGGTTGATCCGGAAAAATTCAACAGGATCGAGCATCTGTTCAAGCTGATCGAGGGTGAAATCGACGGGATAGAGATGATTCGTATTTGTTGCCACAAGTACAATCCCGTCTTCGAAGATAAAATGGGCAATATCCCCGGTTTTAACGGAGACGATATTCTCGCCCATCCTGATCATGAAACGGCTTTTATATTGTTTATTGATGGACTGATATGCCTGAACAATGTTTTCGATCATTGCGGCATGATCTATCCTGCTATACTTTTTAAATTTTTCAATTGCGCTGCGCAATTCCTCAAGGCCGATGGGTTTCAGCAGATAATCAACGCTGTTCAGCTTAAACGCCCTGATGGCATATTCGTCGTAGGCCGTGGTAAAAATGACAGGAGTGTCGATGGAGATTTCACTGAAAATTTCGAAACTTAACCCATCGGCCAGGTGGATATCCACGAAGAGCAGATCAGCCTTTATTCCATTGTTAAATGCTTCGAGGCTTTGCCTGACGGAATCGAAGGTGTGCAGCACTTCTATTTTTGGATCAACTTTCCTGATGAGATTACAGAGATGCTCTACTGAGAGTTTTTCATCTTCAATGATGATTGCCTTCATTTTGATAATAGTAATGGGATTTTTACCACGAAAAAATTTGCTTCACGAATAATCTCCACCGGACTTTCAGTGAAAAACTGGTACCTTGCACGGATGTTCTGGAGCCCTGTTTGTGATCCGGACTCATGCTGAGACCGCAACTGCAGGTTGTTTGTAACAATAAGTTTTCCCTCTGCCGAAACTACCGATATCGTTAGCGGGTATTCCGACGAGGCTTCATTGTGTTTGATGGCATTCTCAATTAAAATCTGAAGTGCCATCGGAGGAATTAACCTGGTCATATCCTCTTTTTTTACATCTACATTGATAACCAGGTTCCTGTCGAACCGGATCTTCAGCAAAAAAATATAGGAATGGATAAAAATCAACTCTTCGCCAATCGTCACCAGTTCATTATTTTGATTATCAAGTAAATAACGATATACCTTGGATAATTGGTTTATAAATTCAACCGCCTTGTCCTGGTCTTTATAAACCAGGGAAGAGAGTACACTCATGTTGTTGAATAAAAAATGAGGGTTGATCTGGTTCTTCAGATTCTGAAGTTGTGCCTGGAGGCTTTCAGCCCTGTATTTCTCAATTTCGACCAACGAACTCTTCCAGTGCCTGAAGAACTGGGTACTTATTTCAATGGTTAAGAGCAGAACAGACATCAGCACGAGTATAGCCAGGATGATGGAGGTTACTTTCAGAAAATCATTGCCGCTGATCGGAAGACTATTGGTAAAACTGTTGGAAATATAGGAACCGGAAAAAATGATGATCGCGCTGTATCCGACACTTAACAACAGGTGAACAGGAATCCGCTTTCCAGGCATCGTGATCCACGGATATTTCTGGTTTAACCAGTGGTCGATGCGGAGGTTCCCTTCCCACACCATGAGGGTAATGGAAATGGAAATGAGGAAATCATAGAAGTGTAACATTTTCCAGGTTTTGCCCGGAATGAATATGTTAAGGGCGAGGGTGACCAGGATACCGAGCAGGACCATGTAAATGAACCGTTTTTTATCGTTTCGCATCGTATAATCAATTTAACAGCATCGCCTGCGCCTTCTCCTCAAGGAGCAGGCGAATGACAGCTCCTTTTTTTTGAGACTATTGTTGAAATGTTGTTGGTGCCTTGTCCAGTTTCCCCTTCATATAAAAAGAAGCACGTTCTTCGTTTTTCATAAATGGAATTTCCTTCCCGTCCTTTTTCTTGAATAAAAATACTGTTTCTTCCAGCACCCCCTGTTCATATTTATATTCCTGTGTGATACGGATATGGTCATAGGGAGCGAATTTGCTTATTCCATCTACTTTAAATTCAATGGTCTGATTTCTGAACTCTTTATCTGTAAATCCAAATCCCTGCCCGAGCGAAGAATTCAGGGTGCAAATTACGGAATCATTCCGGGAATTGTATTTTAATTCAAAATACATCGTCTGGTCGCGTTGCCCTGCTTTGCCGTTATAGTCCGGATGCATCCGGTGAAGTGTTTTTACCGACTTCCAGAGGTTGTCATACCGTTTTTGCATCACACAAAACTGGTAATCATAATCTGCAGCTCTTTCCCATTTTTCATTGACCATACGATATGCAATACTGGCTCCGTTCCAGATGATCGTGTAGGTGTCGTCCACCTCTACCTGTGTGGTTAATGGAATAATAACCTGGCTGAAAGCAGAAAAATTTGTCAGCCATAATAAAACTGTTACTGAGATGATGAATAGTGTCTTTTTCATTTTACCTGAATTTTAGTTATTGATAACATTATTTATTTGTTTCCGGCAAAATTCTGAAAGAAAGCAGGAGTTGGAAAGAGGAAAACCGTTGAACTGTTGAAAAGGATTGATGAATAGCAAAAGCAACTACTCAATTATGAATTCTGGTCCTGTAGAATCAGGATTGACATTGAAAGCAACAATGCGGGTTGATAGCGCGGTGGTGCACCAACTGCTTGAACAGTCAGCATTGCTTTCGCTGGATAGCCCATCATCAGAATTTATACATGGGCAAAGGCTTCAATGGGTTTTTGAGTAGATTTTTTATAAAAAGCCGAAGCAAGTTATTATGAAATCCTTTATTTGGAAACGCTTTTCTGATCATGCGGATGTAGTTCCCCTTTCTTCCGCATCCAAACAAACCTAAAGACAAGTCAACCAGATCGGCTTGCCGGAAAATTTCAGCCAGTGCAGATGATTTTATTCTAGTCAGCTTATGGTGTTGGTTGATGATGGTTTCAATTTCGGAGATTGTTTCCGGAGATAAATGATGCGCTGCCGAATATTGTTTTGCAAGATTAATGGAGGGTTGAAGATAATCAAAGGTTTTGTTAGTCCAGATGCCCAGGTCATGAAAGGCTGCTGCAATGGATAAAGTTTCTATATCACTGCTTAGGGTGACATACGGAACGGCAAAATTATAAACCCTGTAAACATGATTCCGGTATTGATCATAGTCATTGCCTAAATCATGTTTACAGGTATTCAGAATGTTGTCGATGATGCTGTTTTGAGTTATATAATCCATCATGACCAGGTTAAGAAACCATTCATTTTTTTTGATTTTTTCCTAAATATTCGACTTTGTCCAACCACTTTTTACGCAAACCTTCATTTGAGCTTTTCACCGGTCCCAAATAGGTGACTTTTACAGGCTTGACACCGCAGAATCCGAGCGTCGATTTCTTTAACTGATTCACACTTGGTTTTCCGAACATTAGCCGGTAATACCATCCAGGCTGGTCGAGGGTGGTTATGATTTGTGCAGTTTTACCACTCAGCAATTTGTCCCACCACACTGAATTTTCGCGGTATTGAAAAGCAAAACCAGGTAAAAAAACACGGTCAATGAATCCTTTGGTGATCGCCGGTAATCCGCCCCACCAAACAGGATGAATCCAAACCAAATGATCGGCCCATTTGATTTTATCCCAGGATTCCAACAAATCGGGTTCCAGCTCTGTTCTCTTTTGATAGCCATGGTTCAGATTGGGATTAATCTTCAAATCGGCAATAACGATCTCTTTGATTTCGGCGCCGGAACTTAACGCTCCTTTTTTATAGGCTGCTGCCAGGGCAAAGTTAAAACTATCCTTGTTGGGATGTCCGTTGATGATCAGAATGTTTTTCATAGTTAAAACTGTATTTTGTAAACAAAGTTGGGATAAAATCCGATTTGGTACAAGGTATTTATTTGTTTGGTCACCGGGTTATATTGCTGTGCGAAGACATTCTGATGCCCGGTGACGTTCTGGATGTCAATGTAGAAAGTTTGTGAGAGCCTGATCTTTTTACTGTTATAGGTGAATCCTGCTTTAACATCCAGGCGGTAGAAATCTGGGTAACGTTCCGAAAATGCATATGCATCCCCCATGGTAACCTGTTGCCCTGCAGCCTTTGATGCCTCCAGGTCGATGGGGGTGTAATATCGTCCCCCGGCGTGGGAAAACCTCAGATCGACCGAAACTGAATTCCGCCGTGCTTTCCCCACTTTAAACTCTTTTCCTCCCAGGAAGTTATATACAAAATTCCCATTGAAAGCCGTATTTCTCTCAACTCCGTCACTACCCTTATATTTTGCCTGATACAAAGAACCTGTGAGCAAAACATAGTATCCGCGTGAAAAGAATTTTTCAACTGTCAGTTCAATCCCGTAGTTTGTCCCGGTTCCCTTGTTGGCTAAGTTTCCTTCCTCGGTCGGGGCATAGGAGGAGCCTTCATTCAACATCGAGAAACTGTTCAGGGTTTGTGATACCGGAACATTGTAGAGCATCTGGTAATAGATTTCAGTTTTGATCCTCCAGTCTTTAAATGGCCGAACTTCATAGGAACCAACGAAATGCAGGCTGTTTGTATAGCCCAGGGTCAGGTTTGATTCATTGTACGTATTGTCAGGCAATAACTCCCGGTAATAATACACCGAGAGGGGCTGCATCTGACTGTGATGGCCAAATCCCAGGCCAATGGTGTTTTTTTCGTTCACATGATATTTTAATCCGATCCTCGGTTCAAAGGAGATCGCATTGTTCATCGTCAGAAACTGGCTGCGGAGTCCTGCGTCGAGGGTGAGTTTTTCGTTGATGCGGTATTTTGTCTCCAGGTAGACTGCCAGCAGGGAGGTATTCCCCCTGAAATCCCAGATGTTTTTCCAGATTTGGGAATATTCACGGTCCTGCAGGCGAAGGTCAAGACGAAGGAAATCGCACTGAACACCCGCTTTTATCAGTAGATGTGCATTTACTTTATAATCAAGAAAGGAGTTGACACCATATCTTATCTCCTTATCTTTTGAATCCCT
>CAIYES010000123.1 GCA_903925275.1 uncultured Bacteroidales bacterium | reverse complement strand
ATACACTCTACAACCATCCTCTCATTTACGACAGTCTCTGTCCCCACGTCATTAAATCCGACACCATTCCGCTCGATTGTGCGGTGATTGTCGGGATTGCCGATCCTGCTCCGAACCCGGGCACCGGGCTTTTAAAAGTCTATCCGAACCCTGTCAGGGATATTTTGCATATCGAAATTCCTGATCAGCTGAAAGTTTCAACCAAAAACCAGCTATTCAGCCTCACTACCCTGTATCATCAATGGGGTTCGGCCACACTGGAGGTGTATGGTCTTTTTGGGAATACTGTGTACACAAAGGAGATACATCAAACGGATAAGAATATCGTCATTGGCGTTTCTGACTGGCCATCTGGGATGTATGTTGTCAGACTGGTGTATCAAGGGAATTTGGTGGCGAGTGAGAAGGTTATTGTGAAGAACGGAGCTTGGTAACCTACTAAGAATATCTTTTGTGTATAACAATCCGATAGATGATTGTTCTTGGAAGTGGGTCATATAGGAAATATGTGCAATAAAAATGAATATTAATATCAAATAAGTTTCAGCAAAACCATGGGGTAAACAAATGACGAAACCTTTGAGCAACTTTAAAATAAACGACAAACATGATAAAGCTATGAAAAAGATAAATATTGTAGTGATTCAATTACTCCTTCTCTGTATTTTTTCGTTTAACGCTCACGCTCAATGGGTAGCAACTGATTCATTAGACAGTCCTGTACGTAATATTTGTGCTTCAGGTGCTTATTTATATGCATGTTCGGAAGCAACCGGCGTCTATCGTTCCTCCGATTTTGGATTTTCGTTTGTTGCTATAAACAACGGTCTTGGCAATCTTTCAACCAGGAAGATGATTGCTAGGGACTCATTGCTGGTGCTCGCAACAAGCAATTCAATTTACAAATCCATTAATCATGGAAATTCATGGTCATTGGCCACCAATGGATTCCCACCTCCCGCTAATCTTTACGATATCACCGGTATAATTTTCAGAGGTGACTCGATCCTGGTGGCAACCTCAGGCGCCGGTTTGTATTGCTCATTGGATTTCTGTCAGTCTTGGTTTTCGTTGAATAATGGCCTGGTTAATACGAATAAAAAATGCCTATTCGATAATGGGAACAGACTCTTTGTCGGTTCACTGAACGAATTTAACCTTAATGGCGGTATTCATGCATCAGACGATAACGGGGGTACATGGTTTCCCGAAAACAACGGGGTACCCCATGCATTTCCAACCTATTATGCTGAAATATATGATTTTGCAAAAATTGAGCTGTCTCTTTTTGCTTCAACCTTTGGTTATGGGATATTAAAAACAGAGGATAATGGAGAAACATGGCAGAATCTGGGTACTTCATGTCTTTATGGCGACAATTTGTTAGCCATTAACAATACTCTTTTTTGCTCACAGCTTGGTCCTGGCATATCAAAATCTCCGGACCGGGGAAACAGTTGGAGTTTTATAAATGAAGGATTAGTAACCACCGACGACAAGTCCATCTATGAATTATACAAGGTTGGTTCATTCATTTACGCCGGCAGTAATTCTCACAAGGTCTTTAGGCGCCCGGTTTCAGAGGTTGTTACAGGAATCCAGAATATTTCTTCAAAAACATATGCAACGGTCCAGCCTAACCCGATAACCGATTATTCCAGGATTATCATCCAAGACTTAGGAATAGAAAAGTATTCAATAGAAGTGTTTAATGAATCTGGAAAGTGTGTGAAGAAGTTTGATGGATTGGAAGGTAAGAAACTTGGTTTACTAAAAGTGGAATTTGTTCATGGGGTCTATTTTTTCAGAATTACAGGAACAAAGAATGGACTTTTCTATGGAAAATTCATAGTTGATTGAACTTGATCAACCACAATACATTATTAAACCCGAAATTTCCGCAAAGGTACCTGCGAAAAATCCGCTAAAAAGCTGTAAAACTGTAAAGGGCGACCTCCTGCGGGAACT
>CAIYES010000122.1 GCA_903925275.1 uncultured Bacteroidales bacterium | reverse complement strand
GCTGACCATTATCTTCACGATTGAGCGCAATTACAGCATGACCTGTTGTGCCGGAACCTGCGAAATAGTCAAGAACGAGGTCTGATTTCTCTGCAGTAATCTTTATAACGTCTAATACAGCAAAAATGGACTTTGGATAATCGAAACAATTTTCACCAACAATGTCTTTTAGAAGATTTGTCCCATTGAATTCAGATTGGTACTTCTTATCTATCCATATATTTTTTAACACCTGTTGTTCTCGATATTTATGTGATATCACAACCTCATTATTTTCCAGCTTAGCAATAAAGTAATTTGCCTTATTTAACGAATTAAATGTTTCTATGATATTTTTCCACGAGAAATCACCCTGCTTGGTACGAGGAAAAACCTCGT
Organism: uncultured Bacteroidales bacterium; assembly: GCA_903925275.1. GTDB lineage: Bacteria > Bacteroidota > Bacteroidia > Bacteroidales > FEN-979 > CAIVAT01. The sequence continues at coordinate 2,310 of CAIYES010000122.1, read as the reverse complement.
AATAGTTATCGCAATAGGTAGACGTAATATGTTTCAGATCTCTGCTAACGTAAATTGGATACCAGTTTTTAGGTTTATTTTTTCGGGACCATACTGTTCTCGCACGAACATAGTTCTCATATCGAAATTTCCCTTCTTCATCTTCTAAATCAAACGTTGATGCTACATCTTCAGCAATTGCCACTTGCCTGAAATCTGAAGACACAGGATCTTTTGCGTAGAAGAACATGTATTCTGTGTTCTCTGAAAAAAACTTTGATTGATTTCGACCCTTTGGATTGTGTTGAACTGTTACAATTGCCAGCCGTCTATCCTCGCCATAAATTGCATCTTGAATTTTGCCAAGATTAAAACATTCCGCATGGTCAATCGCTGTAACTAAAAAACCTTTTACTTCTACTAAGGTGTCAGCCATTTGCATCCTGTCTGAAATAAGGCTATTCCAACTGCTATGTTTATAACCATTTTTATAAACAATTTCACTGGCATCCGTATTATAAGGTGGGTCAATGTAAATGCACTTAACCTGCTCCTTATATCTCGCTTGTAACAGATTCAATCCATGGAAATTATCCCCGTGTATCAATAACCCGTCAAGGCTCTCATCCAGATTATCAACAGCTGAGAGTAGTCCCTGTTTGAAAACCTCATCAAAAAGTTCACTGTCCGCCATCAAATAGGGATGCGCCTTCAGGTACTCAACGCTGCCAACTTCGGCCTGACTAAACAACCCCGGCTTGTCTACGTTGGGGGTTTCAAGCATACCAAGGCTTTGCCACTGCTCCCACTGCTTCTGGTTGGCGGCAATCTTTCCATAAAACTCCTCGGGTATACGATCAAGTGTGATGCAGTAGTTCGTCTCGACCACAAACTTTTTCTTCAGCCAGAGCTTTTTCTGGAACTCCTCCAGTTGAGCAAGAAAATCGATGATCTTGCCTCCGATTTTACGGATGACCTTGATTTTGGAAAGGTACTGTTCAACACGGGAAACCGTTTCGTTTTCCACGTCGTCGAGGTGCATGACCTCGTTTTTAATAAAGAAATCAAGCTCGCGACGCAGAAACGTTCCAAGATCCTTGTGGATAAAGTAATCAAAGGTGTTCCGGGCGGTATAACGGTCAAGATGTAGCCGCAAGCGAGTACCGGAGGAGGAGCCGTCAGACCTCACGTTCAGTTTCCGAAGCTCCGTGATCCACTCTGCCAATTCAGTATCGCCGGAAGTCAGAATCGTCTCTTCTGTTGCACTGTTCAGCTCCTTCTGTTTGGCAGTGTCGGGCTGATAGGTGAAGCGGATGATGAGTTCTCCATCTTCAACAGATAACATTTTTTCTTCAGCCAGTCTGAATCGACGATCTTTGCCCTCAGTCACTTTTACATTGCCATGCTCTCCTTCGGCAGCATCTGCCAGCCGGAAGTGCACACGCATAGGGTTTTGTTCACTATTCGGATGCAGACGAAAAGCGTAGTCACGCAGATACTCACTGGTTTTTATGTAGTACTGATCCTTGTTGGCCCAATGGAGCATCACCTCTTCGCCTTCGTAGGGAATGGCGTAGACACCCGGTTTGTAGACCCGTTTGGCCAGAAAATCCCCTTCGGAATAGTAACGGCGAAAAAAACTGAAAAGGTGATCGTACACTTCACTCTCAAGCGTGCCCGTGTCCACTGCATCATTTTGGAGTTGCTCACGCAATGCCTGCACCTTCGGTGACTGCTCAGGGTACATTCCTGCAGCCTCAACGCCTGCAATAACCTTGTTGAGTTCCTTTTCGATTTCAGCTTTATCTGCACTCTTGTAAAGGCTGAAAGCTGCTTTCACCTGAGGGAAGAGATCCTTGTCAAGAAATTGTGACACCTCGGCACTTTTGGCGTGCATGATGCGATAAAGACCAAAGTCAAGATCGGGCTGGTCGAGCTGAAAGAGTTCTGTCAATAACGCTTTCAGCTTCTCATATTTCTGGTTCATAAATTCTGTTTAGTTTTCTAAATCAGGAGATTACTCTACCGCCCAACGAATTGTAAAAAGCTCCTCTGTACTGCTCTGTTGCGCAAGTCGTCGTTCCAGCGATTCGATAAGTGAATCGCGTTTTTCCATAATATCATCCTCAACCTGAAAAATCTCCTGGCGCTGACGTCGCTGCTGTTTTTCGAGCTTTTGAATCTTTTGCTGAATCTCATGTTGCTCGTCAAGCGTTATAGCCAGTCGTGCTTGTCGTCGCAGGGCTTTGATTTGCTCCTTTGTATCAGCGAGGGCTTTTTCAGCTGAAAATACCATGTCGTCAGCCCACTTTTCCAGCTTTTCACGGGCTT
>CAIYES010000121.1 GCA_903925275.1 uncultured Bacteroidales bacterium | reverse complement strand
CCATCTTTCCGCAACGGGTCCGGCAGGTACCCAAACAGTTCAGTTGGCTTGATCACCGTATAGTCAGTGACCATCATATTGAGCAATGCACCCATCCTGCATCAGCACTGTATCTGTTTCTGGTGACAGTCGGTGATGCCATGGGACTGAGCTATTATGGAGACAATTCGATCATGATCCGGCTTTCCATGGATGAAATCACCTTGGCAAAAGCCAGAGACAATTTGGTTCAAATTGGTCTGATTGCCTGGCAGAAGCCATTGTACCAGGTTTTGTCCCTGGACAACTCTTGCAAACAACCCATTGCACGATCTGTTATGGACAAACCCCTGTCTCTGGGGGACATCTTGAAACAGGCAATCGGAGGCGCCAGGTGATTGATTATGAAACCTTCATGCAGATCAAAACCTGTCATGATGAAAAAAGACTGAACTGTCCACAGATTGCCAAAAAGCTTGGTATTGATGAGCGGACCGTTCAAAAATGGCTCAATCAAAACCGATATACTCCGCGACAATCATCCCGGAAAAACAGCAAACTTGATCCATTCAAAGCATATATCGTCCAGCTTCTGGAAACTCATCCCTATTCGGCAACTCAGATATTCCAGCGGCTCCGGGAAGAGAACTTTGACGGCGGCTTTACCATTGTCAAAGAATATGTCAGAAAGATAAGGCCCCGAAGGGTGGAGCCGTTTCTTAAACTCTCCTTTGCACCGGGTGAATGCGCACAGGTTGACTGGGGGTCTTATGGCTCTGTTAATGTTGGCGGCACCCGGCGCAAACTGAGTTTTTTTGTCATGGTGCTTTGCTACAGCCGCATGATGTACGTTGAATTTACCCTCTTGCAAACCATGGAGCATTTTCTGGGTTGTCACCAAAATGCATTTAACCGGCTGGGTGTTCCCAGCAAAATCATGATCGACAATCTCAAAACCGGTGTCCTCAAACGCATTATGGGTCAAGAGCCGATACTTAATCCCAAATATCTTGATTTTGCCAATCACTACGGTTTTCGTATAGCCCCATGTGCTGTCCGAAAAGGCAATGAAAAGGGACGGGTTGAAAATGGCGTTGGTTATGTCAAAAAAAACTTTCTGGCAGGCTTTGAGATACCCGACTTTGGTATCGTCAACCCTTCCGCCATTGGCTGGCTGGATACTGTATGCAACGTGCGCATTCACGGGGAAACCGGGAAAAAACCGGTTGATATGTTTGCCGAAGAAAAGAACAGTCTCAGTCAGCTTCCAACTTTACCTTATGATATTGCAACAATATCACCGGTCAGAGCCTGCAAACAGTTTCGAATCGCATTGGATGCCAACCACTATTCGGTGCCGGCCGAGTATGCAGGACAGAAACTGTCTTTGAAAACCTATCCCGACAGGCTGTGTATCTATCACCAGGAAAAGCTTATCGCCCGTCATGTTCGCAGTTATGAACGTCGCAAGGATATTGAAGACCCAGATCATCCCAAAGAGCTGATCAGACAACGCAAAAAAGGCAAGGATCAAAAAATATTCATGCGATTTTTACAGATATCTCCAAAGGCACTGGAGTATTATCAGATTATGGAACAGCGTCGCGTCAATCCCAACCATCACATTATAAAAATTGTCGCCTTAAGCGAAACCTATGGCACAGAACCTGTCGCAAGAGCCATTGAGGACGCATTTGTTCTTCAGGCATTTTCATCAGACTACATCGCCAATATATTGGAACAGCGGAAAAGAACACTACCCGAGCCGGCAGCACTGATTCTGACACGCAGACAGGATCTGCTGGAGATTGAGATCGAACAGCCGGATATGGCGATTTACAACAAGGCTTTAGAAAAACATCATGGAGGCTCCATATGACCCGAATCACCCCTGTCGCAGAACTTGATGAGCAGCTCAGTTACCTGAAGCTGCATTCCATCAGGGAAAATTACGAAATACTGGCAAAACAGGCGGCTCAAAAACAGTGGACGCATGTCCAATACCTAAGCGAATTGATCCAGGTGCAGACGCATCAACGCCGCGATCGAGCCATAGAACGACGGATATACCAGGCACGCTTTCCCCAAATCAAAACCCTGGAACAGTTTAAATGGAGCTGGCCAAAAAAAATCAACCAGCAGCAGGTGCAAAACCTGTTCAGACTTAAATTCATCGAGGACAAAAGCAATGTGGTTCTGCTTGGCGGTGTAGGACTTGGAAAAACACACCTTGCCACCGCACTTGGGTATGAAGCATGCCTGAAGGGATATTCGGTGCTGTTTTCCACAGCAGTCAACACGATTAATACACTGATCACTGCACAATCCACCGGACGTCTGAAACAGGAGCTTACCAAATATCTCAAACCGGACATGATAGTTTTGGACGAGCTGGGATATTTGCCCATCGATAAAACCGGCGCTGATTTGCTCTTTCAGGTCATCAGTCACCGCTACGAACACGGTTCTTTGATCATTACCACCAATCGAGCATTCAAGGATTGGCCCGAAATATTCAACAACGACACCACCCTCACTTCAGCACTTCTTGATCGCCTTCTTCACCATACTGAAACCGTAGTTATTGAGGGCAGAAGCTATCGCATGAAGGAAATAATCGAAACCTGAAATTGCCGTGATCAAACAATCCATCAGTGCCTGCCCACAAATAGTGTCTGAAGGGAAACATCTAATCATTTAGCAATAAAAAACATAGTGCTTGATTTTGAAAAGTAGATTCAGTGGCTATAATTAGTTTTTATAATTACTATAAATTAGATGTTAGCAAAAACTACGTTTCAAAAAATGACAAATATCACAAATATTATCAAGATGTTAATTGGCATATGTTCAGATGCTATATATGATAGCACAAGCTAAAACTCGATAACTTATTTATTCCCTATTACTATGCTATCATTCATGGCTAAGAAACTATATGATCATTCTTAGGAACACAACTTGTTCAATTTAATTTTGGACAAACCATTACGAAAAACCGATCCTCTGGCAAGGGTTATTCTTATCTCTGCCGCCAAAGAACATTATGAAATTGTTACCACCGACCACATCCGTCTGGCTGCAACAAAAAAATACTCTGAGCGTATTCGGATAATTTGACACAGTTCAAATCATCTGGGCTCCCTGCTTTGCGCCCATAATGAATATCCTGATGACTCCTTCAAACCTGGACGCAGGATCGTTGAAACGTCTCCGCATAACTTCCGGGTCTGGATACGCTCTTGTGTCGGCTATTCCCAACATCCCGTCACTCTCGATCAAAAACGATTTGTCCTTCAAAAACTTAAAAACAATCCATGGGCCGACCCCCAACAACCGCTTCGGAAGATGCCTCTATCTCTCGAAACCGAAAAGAAAAATATAAAAATCCCCAAGGCTTCTTCCCCATTGGCCAAACTCTTATGTAATCACGGCCTCCTTTGACTGCTTTTACTCCAATTTTTGTCTCACATTTTCAACCCGCCCGATTTGGTACATTTTCGCACCGCCGCTGACAATTATGGCCATGCTCAAAGAGATAACATTGGCTCGGCAGGACGGTTGGCGAAGCACATCTCGCCGTACCGGCCTTTTCTGGCTCCGTGTGAT
>CAIYES010000120.1 GCA_903925275.1 uncultured Bacteroidales bacterium | reverse complement strand
TGAATATCCGGAAAACAGGAAAACAGATAAATCAGTGGGTGGGAAATTATCTGACATATAACCGTTCGGAGCAACGGGGGATTTTTGTATTGAGCCTTGTTTTGTTGGGAATGATCATTGTGCAGGCCGTAATTCCTGCCGAAACATTTCAAAATGTACCAGATTTTCAAGCTTTTTCATCTGAGATATCTGCTTTTGAAGCTGCCTGGAAGAAGGCAGCCGATTCCGACAGCATTGCCCGCGTTCGCAAGTACATGAATAACCGGACTAAATTCGGCACCTATCATCATGATACAGCCAACCCGATGCTGATAACCCACAAACCAATCCTGACCGTTGACCTGAATACCGCCGACACTTTTGAATTGCAGCAATTGCGCGGGATAGGCCCTGCATTTGCAAGGAGGATTGTGAACTATCGCGACAGGCTCAGGGGATTTAATGACCCAAAACAGCTGTTGGAGGTGTTTGGAATGGACACTGCCCGGTTCGCCTCAATTGAACCAAATTTAAAGGTCACAAAGGATTCGATCCGTCCGATAGATATTAACACGGTCACGTTCAAAGAGTTGTTGCGTCATCCGTATTTCCCTTTTGCGATCACCAAAAATATCATGATCTACAGGCAAAAAAATAAAACGTTTAAAACACTTGAAGAGTTGAAAAACATCCAGGGGGTCAACGATTCATTGTTCAGCAGGATGATCATCTATCTGAGGATCGGCCCATGAGCCATCATCCTCTTCATCCTGTTCATCGCCCCAATCCCACGATTTCCGCTGAGGTCCCTGTTTCCGGTAATAAATGGCCAGGACGAGTCCTGCCAGTAAACCCATCAGGTGTGATTCCCATGAGATGGGTTGATTTGGGAAGAGTTGTGGGAAAATACCCCAGATAAGACCTCCGTAGAGAAAGGCGACCAGCAATGTGATAACCATCAATCCTGTCTCCTTGCGGATGATGCCACTGAAAAAGAGAAATGACGCAAGTCCGTAAATTACACCGCTGGCGCCAATGTGTGCAGCTCCTTCGCGTGCAAAAACCCAAACCCAAATCCCGGTGATCAGGTACAGTAACCCCAGGATCATCCATGCGATGTCTCTGTAAAAATAAAAAAGAAAAGCACTGAGGATAAACAGGGGAATAGAATTCGCGAAAAGGTGCGCCAGGTTAGCATGAAGAAGAGGTGATGTCAGAATCCCAATCAAACCTTTTACTTCCAGTGGATACAGGCCATAATTATTCAAACCCAGTTCAAAAATAATGTCCGCCCCTTTGATTAACCATAAAAGGACCACAAACAATGCAGGATAAAACAGACTCCTGAAAAACCGTATTTTTTCTTTATCAGCCACCGGATAATAATTCCCGTTAAAATTAGTTAAAATAGAGTCATACCGGCAAATGAACCTAATAATTGTACCTTTGATCTCTCAAAACCTTTATTTTATATGCTATATACGATGAATATTTCATTTTTTGCAAGAATTGTCAGATACAGAACAACATTTCTTTTTGTATTGTTAATGTCATTTTCGTTCCTGGCCATGGCGCAGTCGCAGGATCCAAAAGCAGGAATTCAAAAGTATAACTCAGCCATGCAACTCATCAGGTTGGCATATGTCGACACTACCAATGAGGCCAGATTAGTTGAAAAAGCTATTGTTGAAACCCTTAAGGAGCTGGATCCTCACAGTATGTATATTTCAAAAAAAGATGTTCAGAAAGCAAACGAACCGCTGGAAGGTAATTTTGACGGGATCGGAGTCCAATTTGAGATATTAAAAGACACCATTGCAGTTGTTCATTCCATCCCTGGAGGCCCGTCCGACCGGTTGGGTATTATGTCGGGAGATAAAATCGTTAAGATTGATGGGGCGGATGTGGTTGGCAAGAAAATCACCAACCAGTTTGTTCTTGACCATTTACGCGGGAAACGGGGCACCAAAGTTACGGTATCCATTTTCAGAAAGGGAAAGAAAGGGACCCTTGATTTTACCATTACCCGTGATAAAATTCCCATCAACAGCATCGACGCAGCCTATATGATCAAACCGGGGATCGGCTATATCAACTTAAATAAGTTTGCGCAGACCTCAATTCAGGAGTTCACTGAGGCTGTTACCCGATTGAAAGCACAAGGTATGAACAGCATGATACTTGATCTGCGCAATAATTCGGGTGGTTATATGGGAACTTCCATTGAGTTATCTGATGAATTTCTTGGTCCGGGTAAAATTATTGTGTATACGCAAGGGGTACATAGTCCACGGGAAAATTTTTCTTCTTCTTCACAAGGACTATTTGAAAAAGGTAAGTTGGTGATCATGATCAATGAAAACTCTGCATCGGCCAGTGAGATTGTTTCGGGAGCTATTCAGGATTGGGACAGGGGAATCATTGTTGGCCGAAGATCGTTTGGAAAAGGACTCGTTCAGCGACCATTCCTGCTTCCCGACAGCTCGCAGATCCGCCTCACCACTGCAAGGTACTATAACCCTTCCGGAAAATGCATTCAGAAATCCTATGCTGAAGGCAGCGATAAATATTATGAAGATTTCAGCAACAGGTATAAACATGGGGAACTCATTCATGCCGACAGCATTAAATTTCCTGATTCACTCAGGTTTTACACCTCCAAAAAGCGTGTCGTGTATGGCGGTGGCGGGATTATGCCCGATGTTTTTATTCCCTGGGACTCAGTGCCGGTTTCCGATTATTATCTTGAATTGCGACGTAAAAATGTTGTTAATACCTATATGTCCGATTACATGGATAAAACGCGGAAAACCCTGCAAACAAAATATCCCGATTTTGCCTCTTTTGACAAGGGTTTCATTGTTGACGATGCGTTCATGGATAATTTGTTCAGCTATGCGGAAAAGGAAGGCGTGAAAAAAGATGACAAGGGATATGCAGCAGCAGAAAAGCTGATCAAATCACAGATCAAGGGTATTTTAGCTCAGAAACTTTGGGATGTGAATGAATTTTACATGGTTATCAACCAATACGATGAGGAGGTACTGAAAGCGGTTGATGTAGTGGAGGATGATGCATTGTTCCAAAAACTTAATATTGAACGGTAACCCGGAAAATACCACCAACCTGCCTTATCTCAATCTGGCGTTACCTGTGATGGATGAGCCGGTTTTTTTGCCCCGGCTTCTGGATTGTATTTCGGCACAATCCTACCGCAGATTCAAATTATTCGTTTGTGTAAACCAACCCGAATCATGGTGGAACAATCCTGCTAAAATATCATTATGTCGGCATAATGCATCCAGTCTTGCACTGTTAAAAGAATGGAAAGGGTGTGAAACAGTGGTCATTGATCATTCTTCCCAAGGCCAGGGTTGGACAGGGAAGCAGCATGGTGTGGGATATGCCCGTAAAACGCTGATGGATCAGATTAACAGTACGGCGCAACCTGATGAAATTATCATTAGTTTGGATGCTGATACCGTATTTTCCAACGACTTCTTATTATCAGTTGCACAGAATTTTCATGCTCATCCTGATGCGGTTGCTTTAGCTGTGCCCTATTTTCACAAATTGGGCGGAGATGAGCTGGCCAACAGGGCTATCCTGAGGTACGAGATATATATGCGTCATTACTTTCTCAACCTTCACCGAATTGTTTCGCCGTATGCTTTTACTGCCCTTGGATCAGCCATGGCCTTACCTGTATGGGCTTACCGTGCAATAGGGGGGATGACGCCGAAGCTCAGCGGTGAAGATTTTTACTTTCTTCAAAAACTCCGAAAATACGGAAAGCTGATATTGTGGAATGATGACATGGTTTATCCTGAAGCTCGATTTTCCGACCGCGTTTTTTTTGGAACAGGACCGGCCATGATCAAGGGGGCAGCAGGCGATTGGACCAGTTATCCGGTTTATCCTGTTGACTTGTTTGACGAAATTCGTGAAACCTATCTGCTTTTACCAAAATTTTATGCTGAACCGCAGGATACGAAAATTGCACGGTTTCTTAAGTTGATTTTTAACGACACCGACCCGTTTCAGCCACTCAGGTCAAACCATAAAGATGTTGAGCATTTCATCAGGGCATTCCATGAAAAATTCGACGGATTGAGGATTTTGCAATATCTTAAAGCCTCGAATGAAAAATTCCGGACAACCGATGAGGAAAATCTTCGGGAATTTCTTCATGCGGTTTATCAGGGTGATGATCTTTCAAAATTGAAAATCAACTGGGAAAAATTATCATTCGCGGATTCTCCCATCGATGACCTTGCCAAAATACGGGAGTTTCTTTTTCAGAAAGAAATGGAAGTCAGGTTTACTTCAGCACATGCGTAACCAGGTCGGCGGCCTCTTTCAGCGTGATAGCCGAATGAACTTTTAACCCGGAGTCATCAATCAGTTTTTTCCCTTCCTCGGCATTGGTGCCTTGCAACCTCACAATGATGGGAATATTGATCTCTCCAATGTTTTTATAGGCATCAACAACACCTTGTGCCACACGGTCGCACCGGACAATTCCGCCAAAAATGTTTACCAGGATGGCCTTCACGGCCGGATCCTTGAGGATAATCCTGAACCCTTCCTCAACGCGCTTGGCACTGGCAGAGCCACCAACATCCAGAAAATTTGCCGGATCACCGCCCGATAATTTAATAATATCCATCGTGGCCATTGCCAACCCTGCGCCATTGACCATGCAACCTACGTTGCCGTTCAGTTTCACATAGTTCAGATCATGTCGGGTTGCTTCGACCTCCGTCGGATCTTCTTCATCAAGGTCGCGCATCGTTGCAAGTTCAGCATGACGGAACAGAGCATTGTTGTCGATCACCATCTTGGCATCGGCAGCCAGGATTTTATTATCAGATGTCTTGAATACAGGATTTATTTCAATCAGGGAGGCATCACTCCCTTCATAGGCTTTATAGAGAGCGAACACGAATTTAACCATGTTTTTATAGGCTTCTTCCTTTAAACCGAGGTTAAAAGCAATTTTTCGCGTCTGGAATGCCTGAAGCCCGATTTGTGGGTCAATCTCTTCAGTAAAGATGAGTTCGGGTGTTTCTTCTGAAACCGCTTCGATATCCATACCACCGCGGGGAGAGTACATCAGGATTATATGACCCTTTTGCCGGTCGAGGAGGATACTCATGTATATTTCGGAAGGTTGGGTTGGCCCGGGGTAATAAATATTTTGCTCAACATAAACTTTGCGAACCAGTTTGCCTTCCTTGCTTGTTTGTGGCGTAACCAGACGCATCCCGATAATCTGCGCGGCATAATCTCTTACCTCTTCTATTGATCTGGCAATTTTAACCCCTCCGCCTTTTCCCCGTCCACCGGCATGAACCTGTGCCTTGATTACAAATTTATCAGTGCCTGTTGCCCCCTGAAGGTATTCGGCAGCTTTCACTGCCTCTTCTTCGGTATGGGCAAGAACGCCTTCGGGCACCGGAACCCCGTACTGCTTCAAAATTGACTTGCTCTGATATTCATGTAGATTCATGCGGCGATAATTTAGTTTATTACGATCTTCAAAAATAGCGGTTTGTAACGGATTTACAAAAAAGAGCGTGGAAAGATTTCAATTTTCTTAACTTTGCCGTTCATGGTAACCTTATGATTATTGCACAAAACATTCAAAAATCTTTTGGGCCCCTGAAAGTTCTCAAAGGCATCAGTCTTGAAGTTGCAAAGGGTGAAATCATATCAATTGTTGGTGCCTCAGGTGCAGGAAAATCCACCTTATTGCACATTATCGGAACACTCGATAAAGCTGATACAGGTTCTGTGGCATTAAACGGAATCAGAATCCAGGATCTTACAGAACGTAAAATATCAGATTTCAGGAACAGGCACATTGGCTTTGTTTTCCAGTTTCATCATTTGCTGCCTGAATTTACAGCGCTGGAAAATGTATGCATTCCGGCATTCATTGCAAAGCAGGGGAAGAAGGATGCAGAAAGAAAAGCGATGGAATTGCTTGATTTTATGAACCTTAGAGATCGTGCTGATCACAAACCATCGGAACTCTCTGGCGGTGAACAACAGCGTGTGGCCGTTGCCAGAGCCCTCATAAACAATCCTTCAGTGATCCTTGCCGATGAACCTTCGGGTAATCTTGATTCAACCTCAGCAGTCGAACTGCATAAATTGTTCTTCAGGCTGCGTGATACCTTCCGGCAAACCTATGTGATTGTAACCCATAACCTTGATCTGGCTGACATGGCCGACCGTAAACTGACCATAAAAGATGGATTGATAGACCATTGAGCCAATTATAAAATTATTTCTTTAAAATCCCGTTAATATATAAGTTGAATTATTCATCATTAGAACGCACGAGCATCGTATGAAAATATCCGGCTTTATAAAATCTTTTCCCATATTATCCTTCATCCTTATTTCAACAGTGACACTCGGACTGTTTTATTCCTACGAATCAACTTCAGAACACCATGATCTACTGAACGATGCTTTCAGCACATCCGCTGATGCTGACACGGTGCGCGACAGGAATAAAAACCATCAGGATTCGGTTTTCAACGCATTGATGGTTGCTGTCGACAACGCAATGAGTGTGAAGAATTATGAGAAATGTCTGACTGATTTGGAAAAAGCCCTGCTGATCAAACCAGGAAATCAACCATTAAAAGATAGATTGACTGTCGTCAGGGGATTGTTTGCAGAACAGAAACAGCAGAATGAGGCCAGCCAGAAGGCAATTGCATCGGGAGATATTTATTTCAAGGCCAAAGACTATCTGAATGCCAAATCGGCCTATCAGTTAGCGGCAGGGTTAAATCCAAACGATCAGGTTGCAAAGGAAAAATTGCAAAAGACACTTGATTTGCTACGATCGCAGAAAGCACAAAATATCTTGTTTGATGTTGCTATTTCCAGTGCCGATAAATTATTCCAGGCTGGCGACTATGTAAGGGCGCAGCAGGAATATGAAAATGCAAGCAAGTTATTGCCAGGCGACCCATATCCTAAAAACAAGATCAATGAAATCATCAAGATACTGGTTGATAAGCAGGTAAAAGATGAAGAATTTGCCAAAGCAATTTCAATGGCTGATAAATTTTATCTTGTTAAGAATTTTCCATCTGCCCTGATAGATTATAAAAAGGCGAATAGTATTAAACCTGAAGAAAAATATCCCCAGGATAAGATCAAGGAACTTACCGATATCCTGGCTGCCCAAAAAGCCAAAGACGAAGCTTATTTGAAAGCTATTACCCTGGCTGACCAGTATTATAAGGACATTCAGTACCCTGAGGCCATTAAAACATATACCGATGCCATTGCCATTAAACCCGACCAGACTTATCCCAAGGAGAAAATCAAGGAAATTGAGGGCATACTTACCCGAAACAGCAATGCCCAGGCGGATTATGACAAGTATATTGCCTTAGCCGACAGTTTTTACGTCGATAAAATGTATTTGAAAGCCAGGGAAAATTACCTGATGGCTACTTCAGTCAAACCTTCCGAGAGTTATCCGAAGGAAATGTTATCCAAGGCCGACAAGATGCTTACCGGACAGGAAGCAATTCTGGCCAGGGCACTCGATGAACAATATGCCAAAACCATCGCTGATGCTGATAAATTACTGACGGATCTGAACTATGAACCGGCAAGGGCAGCCTATTCAAAAGCATCCAACCTTAAACCGGGTGAAAAATATCCTAAGGATAAAATCCAGGAGATTGACAAGGTTCTTGCAAATGCATTAAAAGACAAAGAACAACAGTATCAGTTGGCGATTGCCACAGCCGACAAGGCCTTTGCTAACAAAGTGTACGAAACAGCCAACGCGGAATTTCATAATGCACTGACTATCAAGCCGAATGAAAATTATCCGAAATTGAAGATTGCTGAGATCGATAAATTAATCGCGGCCGAATTAAAGCAGAAAGCTGCTGATGCAAGATATACAAATTCGATAGCCAGGGCAGATAGCCTGCTGCTGATCAAGATTTACTTACCCGCAAAAGCTGAATTTCAGAATGCACTTAAAATGAAACCGACCGAGGTCTATCCGAAAAGCAGGATTGCTGAGATTGACCTTGCATTGGCCGACCTTGAAAAGCAAAAAGCGCTTGATAATCAGTATGCTGTTTCAATTGCAAAAGCAGATAAATTGCTGGCAGACAAGTCATACATTCCTGCCCGTTCCGAATATTCCAATGCGCTGAAATTAAAATCATTGGAATCATATCCAAAAGAGAAAATTGCTGAAATTGACAATGTGCTAGCTGATCTTGCCGCTGCAAAGGCGCTTGACGAACATTATGTTGAAATTCTTGCAGGAGCAGATAAATTATTTGCTTCGAAAACCTTTGACCAGGCACGTCTGGCATATCAAAATGCCAGTAACCTGAAACCTTTGGAACAATATCCGAAGGATAAAGTTTCGGAAATCGACAAAATACTTGCAGATATTGCTGCCCGGAATACCCTTGAAGAAAACTATAAGGCAACGATTGCCAAGGCAGATCAATATTTGTCGGAAAAAACATACGAACCTGCTAAAGCAGAATACACCAATGCTTCAGTCATGAAGCCCCTGGAACAATATCCAAAGACAAAAATTGCAGAAATCGAAGCAATTTTTGCCGCCAATGCCAAGCTAAAGGCCATGGAAGAGGAGTATGCTGCCAAAATTTCTAGGGCAGACAAGCTACTGACAGACAAATCGTATGAACCGGCCCTGGCAGAATACCAGGGTGCTCTTAAAATTAAACCGGCGGAGGTATATCCTAAAGGAAAAATTGATGAGATTACTTTGATTCTGGCCGGTTTTGAAAAGCAGAAATCCCTCGAAGCCCAGTACACAGGTTTGGTTGCCAAAGCGGATAAACTGCTGACCGAAAAATCATATATTCCTGCCAGAACTGAATATTCAACAGCTTTATCCTTAAAGCCATTGGAAACCTATCCGAAGGAAAAAATTGCTGAGATTGACAAGATTCTTGCGGATATTGCAGCAGCCAAAGCACTTGATGATAAATATAACGATATTATTGCCGGCGCGGATAAACTTTTTGTCGCGAAAACCTATGATCAGGCCAGGACAACGTATCTGAAAGCCGGGAGTGTTAAACCTTCTGAGACATATCCCCAGGAAAAAATTGCTGAAATTGACAAAATATTTGCTGACATTTCCGCTGCAAAATCGTTGGACGAAAACTACAAGGCCACAATCGCAAATGCTGATAAGATTCTTGCAGAAAAAAAATATGAGGTTGCAAAGGATGAGTATACCAAGGCTGCAGGGCTGAAGCCCACCGAGAAATACCCAGTTGCAAAAATTGCTGAAATCGATGCGATCCTGGCTGGCATCAAGGACCGTGACGATAAATACGCCGCATCCATCGCAAGTGCAGACCAGATGTTTTTACAAAAATCCTATTCCACGGCCCGCACCGAGTATTTGAATGCCTCCTCAATCAAACCACAGGAGAGTTATCCAAAAGAAAAGATTGCCGGGATTGACGTTATCATTGCAGGCATTGCCGCGGCAAAAGCCCTGGATGATAAGTATGCCGGGATTGTTGCAGGCGCGGATAAACTTTTTGCCACAAAAACATACGACCAGGCCCGGTTAGGGTATCAAAATGCAGGAAGTGTCAAACCAGATGAGAATTACCCGAAAGAAAAAATTGCCGAAATCGACAAGATACTCGCTGATATTGCAGCAATGAAAATTCTGGATGGAAATTATAACGCAGCCATCGCCAAAGCAGATCAGTTGCTCTCTGCAAAATCGTATGACCCTGCAAAAAGTGAATATATCAAAGCCTCAGAACTTAAACCGGCAGAACAATACCCAAAAACAAAAATTGCCGAAATTGATGCTACCCTGGCCGCGATTGCAAAACAAAAAGCCCTCGACGATGAGTATGCGGCTACCATTGTTAATGCGGATAAACTCCTGGTCGGAAAAACGTATGAACTGGCAAAAGCAGAATACCTGAAAGCAGGTGCATTAAAACCTGCGGAACAATACCCCAAAACAAAGCTGGCCGAAATTGAAAAGGCACTTACAGATGTTGCGCACCTGAAGGCCATCGACGACCAGTACGCCGCTGCCATTGCCGGTGCTGACAAATTATTCCAGGGAAAAAATTATGATGAGGCTAAAACTGCCTATCTTGAAGCCGGAAAAATCAAACCTGCCGAGCAATATCCCCAAAGCAAAATCCTTGAAATTAACGACATTCTTGCTGCCATTGCAAAACAAAAAGCTCTGGATGAACAGTACAAAATTCTACTGACAAAAGCTGATCAACTGCTGGTCGCCAATGCCTATGATGAGGCGAAAGCGGATTTCACAAATGCCTTGAATCTGAAACCTTCAGAGCAATATCCCAAAGAAAAAATTTCTGAAATTGACAAGGTACTTGCTGAACTGAAGGCTAAGGAAGATGCCTACAAAGCTGTATTGGCGGCAGGAGATCAGTTGCTTGTTCAGAAAAAATATGAGGAGGCCCGTACAGAATACCAAAATTCATTGGTAATGAAGCCACAGGCAACCTATCCAAAGGAAAAAATTGCAGAGATAAACAAAGCGCTTGAGGAGTTGTTGGGCAAGCAGAAATATTACGAGAACCTGGTTTCAAATGCTGATAATTTATTTAAAGATAAGGACTACGAAAAAGCAAAAGAAACATACCAGCAAGCGCTCGGCCTTTTCCCTGCCCAGCCTTATCCCAAAGAACGGATAGACCTGATCACAGCAAGGGTCGACAGCCTTTACCGTGCCAACAAGTCCCGTTATGATATAGCCGTTGCTGATGGCGACAGATTCTATAATTCATTTGAGTTTGACAGAGCCGTGGATGCCTATACAGATGCCGTAAATTTTCTGCCAATGGAAAAATACCCAAGGGAAATGATATTAAAAATACGCAAGGCCATTGCAGAGAATGCCATTGCCGATGTGTTGAAAACATCCGTGACGATTACGTCAAATACAGAAAAGCAGTTTTCTTTTACTCCCGTAAACATTACCGCCAGAAAGAATAACTTCGTGTATATAAAAATCAGAAACCTGTCGGGAAAACCTTTTAATGTGTTAATGCGATATGGTGAAAACAAGCAGGCCAACGGGGGAGTGGTTATGCGTAATCTGAATCCCGACGGGAAGGTGATTGAACGTCTTATCAGTGTCAGGGATCAGGATCTCTGGTCACGTGAAAATAACAACTGGATAGGCCTTTATCCACAGGGTGGTGATATCGAGGTTTCATTTATCCAGGTTTCCAGAGCGAAGTAATACGCTGATACGCTTATTCAGGGATTGTGAGGAGATAAGCTTCGTTTCAGGGTGATCAGCGTTATTTCCGGGAGAATTCCTACACGTCCTGCATAACCAATATTGCCCAACCCCTGGTTAACATACAGGTATTGAGGTGTTTTTGATCCGGGATTGCTGTAAAGTCCGCACCACAGCCTGTTCACCCAGGTTATAGGGCTCCAGTGGATGTTGCAGCAGTCAATACCGACCTGGCCGCCATGGGTATGGCCGGCAAAGGTGACATCAATTTGCGGATACTTTTTACTGACTACACTATCCCAATGGGAGGGGTCGTGAGACAACAGCAGTTGTATGGCCATTGTTTCAGTTCCCCGTTGGGCCTCAGCGATGTTTCCATGTCGTTGAAACCGGCGTGTTGCACCCCAGTTTTCCACACCGATCACGGCGATGCTGTCTTGCCCTCTTTTCAGAATATCATGTGAATTAAGCAACAGTTTCCATCCCAGGGTTTTATAGTATGATTTCAATTCTTCAATGTTCTGCTTTTTGGCAGTTGCTGATGGCCAGGTGATATAATCGCCGTAATCGTGGTTTCCCATGATGGCGTAAATTCCAAGAGGTGCATGAAGCGTTTTTAAAATCTCCTCAAACCCTTTGCCATCTGCGGTAGAATAATTAAACATATCCCCAGTAAAGAAAATAAGGTCGGGGTTTAACTCGTTTATCTCATTCATGGCCCGCTGAAGTTGTTTTTCAGAACCCCAGCTGCCGAGATGAATATCCGAAAGCTGAACGATTTTTAGCCCCTCAAAAGCAGGAGGCAACTCATTCAACGCGATCACCTGCTGCCGAACCGTAAAATCGAATTGCCAGAAAATCATTCCGGCTGCCATGATCGTGAAAAACAAAGCACCCATTCCCCATCCTGCCTGCAACAATGGTTTGAACCGGGACAGCGCGAAAAGGGAGATTGCCTTTTTACGGGTGAAAAACATCCATGAGAATTTTATCAAACGGATTAAATCTGCCAGGAGCAAGGTCAGGATGGGAAAAAATTCAGCAAGAAACAGGATCAGGATGCAACTTTGGATGTAGGTGCGCAACGGCAGGCTCCACTTAAGGTACGGTACAAAAAATGCGTAAAAGATCAGAGAAACCAGAAAAATCAGCGGTGACCAGAAGAGCACGGCAATAAATGCTTTCGCCCCGGTGGTGAAGTTTTTACTCCACCTGAGTACCGATAGCCAGAGGTATCCGTCAAAAATCAGAAAAAAGAAGAAGAACGTGATCATCCCTGAATATTTTGGCATGAATGCCCACACAACCATGACCAGTATCAACGAAAAAACAATAAACAGGGATGGAAACAGAAGTTTTTTCATTTATTCTTCACATAGTTCACCAGTCCTTTAGCGTCGAAAATTTCCATAAGTTTTGATGGCAGGGGCGCAAAGGCATATTGCCTGGTACCAATGATGACCAACCCTTTTTCAAAGTCAATGATCACCTGATCACCTTGTGTATATGCATCTACTGCTTCAGGCACCAGGATGATCGGGAGACCCTGGTTGACAGCTGAGCGGTAGAAAATCCGGTTAACCGATTTACAAACGACCGCTTTGATGCCTGCGAAGGCCAAACCAACAGAAGGATGTTCCCGGGAACTGCCGCATCCGAAGTTAGCTCCGGCCATCAGGATATCTCCCGGCCTGACACGTTCCGAAAAACTGTTGTCAAAGCCCTTGAACAGGTGGGGCATGATCTTTTCAGGTTCTGTGCTCTGCACGTTGTAGGTGAGGTTTCCTGCAAACATCTGGTCGGTGTTGAGGTTGTCAACATCGGAATAGTTCCATGTACCGTTGCTATACCGGTCGTCGCCATCTTTAATGTCAACAGTTGCACTTTGCGGTGCATGATATGGAAAAATGTCGCTGGAGATAAAGCCTCTCGGGTCGGAAATTTCACCTTTCAGTGCCGAAAAAGCTACAGTGGAAGGAGAAGCAAGATAAACACTGGCAGCATTGTTTCCCATCCGTCCCTTAAAATTGCGGTTGGCCGTGGAGATGACCGAATAACCGTCGGCCGGAATGCCCTGGCCGGTACCCAAACATGGTCCGCAGGATGATGAAAGAACGTTGGCGCCCGACTCCATGAATATCTCAATAAGCCCCTCTTTCATGGCTTGCAGGAAAATTTCCTTTGAGGCCGGAATAATCTGTAGCTGCATGTATTTAGGCACCAGTTGACCTTTCAATACAGCGGCGGCTTCCCGCAGATCCTGAAGGCGGCCATTGGTGCAGGTTCCGATAAGCGCTTGCTGAATTTTTGTACCCTGAACCTCGGAAACAGCTTTGACATTGTCAACGTGGTGTGGTGCGGCCACAACCGGGAAAAGGTCATCTAACCTGATCTCAATTTCTTTCAGGTAGGTAGCATCGGGATCAGCCCAAAGCCCTTCGATCTTTTTTCCGAAATGGCGGGATAGTACTTCATCCGCTGGGAATAC
This sequence comes from uncultured Bacteroidales bacterium, assembly GCA_903925275.1. GTDB lineage: Bacteria > Bacteroidota > Bacteroidia > Bacteroidales > FEN-979 > CAIVAT01. The sequence goes on along the minus strand of CAIYES010000120.1, from coordinate 1,189 downwards.
GGCGTTTTTTGCCCCCATTTCCGAGGCCAGGTTCGACAATACCATGCGGTCGGAAATGGAAAGTGTTTTCACACCATCACCATGATATTCAATCGACATATAATCTGCCCCGCTCGAACCGATCATGCCAATAATCCAGAGGGCAAGGTCTTTCGCATAAACCCCTTGCGGAAGGATTCCCGTCAACGTGATTTTAATCGATTCCGGAACACGGAACCAGGTTTCGCCCTGTTTCCATAAGCCCGCAGTTTCGGTACGGTCAATCCCTGCAGCAAATGCATTGAATGCTCCTGCAGTACTTGTATGGCTGTCGCTGCCTACAATGATCATCATTGGTTTTGCATAGTTCGCCATTAGCTGATGGCAAATGCCATCGCCAGCATCATGAAATTTTTTAATCCCGAACTTCTCAACAAATTCGCGGATAACCTGATAGTCGTTGGCAAGTTTGGCGTTTGTCGGCGGCGCATTGTGATCAAGGGTGATCAACAATGCATCGGGATTTGCCAAAACTGTTCCCCCCATTTTTTTGAATGTGCTATAAATACTCGAAGTGTTGTCATGTGATAAGATGATGTCGGGGCGAGCAAATACAATACTTCCTTTTTCGGCGCCCAAAATTTTTTCTGCAAATGTTTTTCCGTTCATAATCAATGCGTTTAACAGTGGATTTGAAATTTTTTAAAATCTTGAGTCCATTCCGAAAACTCTTTTTCACTGCAATGATCACAAGATGCTATAACATATACACTTGAATATGAAATGCTTGCGTCTTTGCGTCTTAGCGGTTTACATGTGGTTTTGATTTAACGGAGCAGCCTCATTCTTCAAAATTAATAAAAACTACTGTAATCTACGGAAAATCATAGTTGAGTCCCGGAAAAAACCATGAACATCCGGAGTAATTAAGAAATCTTGATGATCTCTCACCACTTAACCCTTTCTTCTTCAATGGGAAAGTGAATATTTTCTCCTTAGAGTGAGGCAGGGGGGTATGCCAGGCTTATGAACCGGACAGATCAAGATTAAAAAAATTTTGGTAAACCCACAGGAATTCCTAATTTTGCACCCCGATTGCAAACCAATCACGGGACAAATTAGCCTGAACACTGGAGAGGTGGGTGAGTGGCTGAAACCAACAGTTTGCTAAACTGTCGTACGGGAAACTGTACCGGGGGTTCGAATCCCC
>CAIYES010000119.1 GCA_903925275.1 uncultured Bacteroidales bacterium | reverse complement strand
TTTCATTTTTTAAATTATTAATTAGTTCATAATTAGTTGATTGTATTGTTTTTTTGCCAAAGTTGAAATTGTTTTACCGGATATTTTCGGACAAATAAGCAGGTCAATCATTGTTTCCAACTTCAACGCTTCATTGTTAAGTTTTAATTCTTTTATCCGGACTGGCTTTTTAATAAATTGCAGATAGGTTAGATCCATGCAATCATGGAAGTTAACAATGTCGGTGTGTTTTTCACTCGAAAGGCAATATACCAGCCGATTCTTGGGAACATTGCCATCCGCTTCGCAACGAAAGCAGGTTATACCGACGCAAATTACTTTGTTTAAAGTAAACTTTACCCATCGGTCAGGAAGAAAAATCGTTGTTTTCATTTTTTATGTATTTCAAGAAATATCTATATATCCTTTTTTTTTGTACAATATAAACGATTGTACCAAAAAATTTTAATCTCGACTGACTGCTTAAGAAAACAGTTGACGGTTCAAGTTTGATTTTTGGTTTTCAAAAGAGGAAAAGCTGCTATTCAATCTTGGTTTGAACCGCATCTGTAAACAGGAACCTGTTCGATACACTGATGTTTAACCGGATGATGCCCCGCATTCTGCTGTTGTTTCTGAGAATGTGCAGGAATAACTTGTCTTCGGTTGAAACCCCCTTTTCATCCGTTTCTATCCGGTAGTATTCGGGGCGGTGTATTCCGATGATCTTGTTGAACGGGCAATTTAATCCCAGCAAGTGTTCCAGGTCAATGAATGCCGGCGGGTCTTTTTCGTGGGAGGGCTCGTCCGTCTTAATCCTCGTAAGCAAAAAAATCGGTAGATGGTACTTCAGGGTCAGCATTTTCAGTTTGACTGAAATCTCCCTTTCTTCCTGGCCTCTTGAACAGGTTCTGATCTCTTTCGACAGGAATATGCTGTTAAGCTGATCAATCACGATGATGGCATCATCAGGGTGTTGTGATCGAAACGCGTCAACTGATTCATCAATTTCTTCCAGGAAGTTAACCTCATCTTCGATAAAAATGTTGGCAGCGAAGTGGCTCAATTCGTCCAGCATCTGCTCATCGTTTTCAGGGATGCTGTCATCGGGAAGAAGAACAGACCTGAGTTCTCCGGCGACAACAGCGGCGTTTTTTGTGGTATGAATCAGTAAAACAGGATATCGCCTGCTTAACCCGATGGTAAGGTTAAGCATTAAGTTACTGCCCCAATTTCCGGTTTTAGAGGCAAGGAGCACCAGATCGGAAGTTGAAATTCCGCCAAGGAGGTCATCCAGCAAAGGAAAACCGGTCTTGTAACCCGGTATCTGGTATGAAAATGGGGTGGGATCGCCCAGGATGTTTGTTAGGGATTGAATCATGGTTTGAGAAGTTCAAGGATCCGCACCAGACTCAGTGTGTCCATTTTACAATAGGCCAGAAGATTTTCCCGTTTCTGCTGAACCGATCCGGGATCGTCGTCATGATAGAGACTTTCGTAAATGATGCTGGCCGTTCCGCCTTCCTGGATTTCAAGGTCAGCATATGACAGATCGGTCACCAAAGCCGGTAAAACAGCCTTCAGGGAATAGGAGTCGTTCATGTCGGGGGTATAGAGATGCTTCCTGCGGAAAGGTACCATCAGGTCTGCCACACGTGCAAATAAGGAATCGATCCTGGCAGCATATTCCGGGAAATCCCGGGCTATCTCCCGGAGTCTTGTGTTTTCAAAGGCCTGGTTCCAAACTATTATGCTTCCATTTTCACCCAAAGCAGCCAGCAAAGATTCGATAAAGGCAGGACGGGGATCTGACGGGGGAGAGCCAAGGAATTCATAATGTGATAATGTGATAATGTGCTGATGTGCTGATGAAGTTGTGCTTTGCTGGATGTGAAGGGAATATTGAAAGGGTATCTGCTGATAGGGGCGGCTTTCATCGTATCGGGGAACGGCAAACTGTATCGTTTCGAAGTCCATGAAATAAAGAGGATATTCCAGCTCATCCAGGAATTCGTCAAGCGCATCCTGGTCTCGGTTGGCTGGCCGGGGTTCACGCTCATTTTCACCTTCGGTGCAGCTTTGCCTGCAGAATTCCAGAAAATCACAGGGAAACGGATTCCCGCATTGGGGGCCCATGGATATTTCCGGCATCATACCAGTCTGCAGCATATCCATCAGTGAGTATAGCCTCCCTGGTATGGCTTCCTGCATCGGCAGGATCCGGTCAGTCATATTTTCAATGGTGAACAATTGCTTTATGTCGAGTTCTCCGCGCCTTACATACTGGTTATTCACATGTACCAGGGATATGCGCCTGAGCGGCAACCCCGACCGGGTGATCACATAGTACTGGAAAGCCACATCATTTACCTGGTAATCTTTAACATGGGTAGATGCCTTCACCTCGTAGGCGGCCCATCCATCGGACTCCTTCACCAGGATATCCATATAACAAAGGGTCTCCCCGTCGCTGAAGGCAGCTTCATAAATCACTGTCGTACCGTTGCTGATCAGTTCGGCAGTGTAAGCGACAGCCTTGGCAACCTGAGCATGTTCACCGCGACTGGCATCAATGCCACCGGGAAAGAGTTGCTGTGCCAGAAATCCGACGTTGTGACCGGTGTCGAAGATCTGTTGCTGGGCATCGCTGGTTTCATCCCGTTCATCGGGTTGGTTCAGGTGCAACCAGAGTGATTTAGGGCATTGCATGCCGCGGATAAAGGAAGATTTGGAGATGAGACGGTGTTCCATGGTTATATCAGGTTATTTTGAAATACGCTTTCAGTTTGCCATCGAAATCGTTGTAGATAATCTCCTTTGAATCTTCTGTGAGCAACACAAAGAATTTGTTGGAGATTGAATTTGAAAAATCGCTGACCATTCTCTTTTTCAGTTCCCGCTCCAGCTCCCTGAGGTCTGCGGCAAATTCAAAATTCTCATAATCTATGGCCTCCAGTTTTTTCTTGCGAATAAAAATCAGTCGTTCGCGAATCAGTTTCCCGTTTTCTGACAGAACACTATATTCAGCCGACTCAGGGTCAAACCGGGGCGTGACAATGTTATAGCCCTGCTTGACAAATTCGGTAAAGATTTGCCTGATTCTTGTTTTCGCTACGGTGTCATCGGAAATGGGATCAACCTTGCTACAAAGTTCGTTTAATTCTGAAAGCAGCGGTTCAATGGGGTTCATGTCTTCCTTGTTATGCGGCAAAGATAAACATGGACTGCGACAAACTGTGACGTAGTAGGATATGATTAATAGCAATCATACCAGTAAAAGGCTGAAATTACAAAAGACCGGTTAAAAAAGAACCAGCGCTGAAAGCGCGTAATATTATTAACCGTGGGTGAAGCCCACGGAAATCATGCTACAATTCAAACCTGAGCCCTGAAAGGGCGATATATGGGAAGAAGTGCCCGCTTTGATCCGTCTTCGCCGGGATAGCCTGTGCATCTCATTAAATTGATTGCTAATAGTATAAGATGGTCAACCAAAACCGGCGGCAGATGGTCAGATACTCCGTTTTGTCCAGGTTCCACCGAATTCGGGTAAAACATCAGTTTTGCTCATGAACCATTTTTTGTTTTCCAAGAAAGTTCAAAAAATAACACCAAAATGGGGTCAAGGTTTTTTAATATTTTTGTATACCTTTGAAAATGAAAACAGAATGTTCGGTGCTTCCCGGAATGAACGTTAATCATATTTGAATGGATACAAACCAAGCAGATATCGACCTTATTGAAAGGTACCTCAATGGGAAATTATCATCTTCTGAGGTTTTTAATTTCGAAAACCGACTTGGTGAGGATAGGGAGTTTGCAAGAAAATGCAGGCTCCTGAAAACCTTTCCGGAAATGATGAGGGAACCAGGTAATATTGAACCTGTAAAAATAGAAGTTAAGTCTAATACCGATAAGAGTGAAAGGAAATATTCCAATCCATTCAAACCCATATACCTTGTATGGGGTGCCACTGCAGTGTTGATCATCGGAATTTCAATTTTTTTCATCGTCACTAAGTCAAACCGGCCCGTTGAAAAGCCGGTAACGCTTAAACCTGTTCCTTCGACTGTTACACAATCAATACCACAGGTAAAGCAGCCCGACAAAATTACTGAGCCTAAGCGTTTTGAAAGTACAACAGGAAAACCAATCGAATTGAAAGCACCAACCGACGGAATGACTTTTAGCAGAAAAGATGAAATTCTATTTAGCTGGAAACTGGAAACTGACACCTTCACCAATTTTTATGTTTTTTCGGAGCTCAATGATAAGCTTGTTTGGTGGAGAGGGATCAAACCGGGAATCCGGGAAAACAAAGTGGCTGCCATGAACTTCAAGCCCGGAAGATTTTACTGGTACGTAGGAACCAAAGAGGTAAAGCGGACTTTTTCAGTCATTGAATCAAACACAATTCATTAAACCTTTCAAATTAGCGTTGACAATCTGAACCCACTCTTCCGATTGTCGGAATGTTTTAAAAATCCTTCAGCGGTGGAATTCCCCAACTTTATCCTGGTATTTTATCGATTCTTGCAGTATTGTGAAGTTTTTCACTATATTGCATCTTAATTTGATACTACCCCTGGCAGGCCGAATTGCAATAATAGCGAAAACATCAAATCCCATCTCCATCTCACTTAGGCCAGGAATCTCTTGATTTTATGATCGGTCCTTAAATTCATTTTATCATGAAAACAATCTTCAAATTATTTGTTGTATTTGGATTCCTGATCTTAACGCCTTGCTTACCCATTTATGCACAAATGGCAATAAATACCACTGGAAGCCAGGCTCACAATTCCGCCATGCTGGATATCACGAGCACGCAAAAAGGTTTGCTAATACCCCGTATGACTACTGTACAGCGAACATCCATTTCAAATGCTGCCGAAGGTCTGCTGGTATATGACACCGATATGGGAGCGTTTTTTTACTTTCACTCAACTTCCTGGATTATTCTTTTGGGCTCTTCCGGCGGTTGGTCGCTCGCCGGTAACAGCCTCACAGGAACGGAGTTGTTTGGTTCGACCAACAACCAGCCTGTTAAGTTTTACAGCTTCAACCTTGAACGGATGAGGATCACGGGATCGGGAAAAGTCGGCATAGGGATGACGGCACCACAATGGTATCTGGATATTGCAGGGAGCATGAATATTGCTCTGGACAGTTCCTACAGAATAAACGGATTTCCTGTAATTTCCACGAAGGGTACAGCAAACACCCTGATCGGAATTGATGCGGGAAAGGTGAATACCGGAACTTACAACACTGCAACCGGCAACGGGGCACTTTATTCAAACACCTGGGGAACTTACAATGTAGCCATTGGACCCAGTGCGCTTTATAAAAACGGGTTAGGAAGTTACAATATAGCCATTGGATATAGCGCACTTTACTACAACACCTCTGGTGTCGATAATACTGCCATTGGATTATGGACGCTTACAAATAATGCTACTGGAAATAATAATACCGCAATCGGATATTCGGCAAATGTTGCCTCGGGCGGATTGACGAATGCCACGGCCATCGGCAACGGAGCCGTCGCTCAGTCCAATAATGAAATGCGCCTGGGGAATAGTGCAGTAACCTCACTTTTTTGCAAAGGTGCCCTGTTTGATACAGCAGCTCCTCCAAATCTTTGCGTTGATGCAAACGGAAAAATCAAACGAAGTAACGTCACTGGCGGCGCTTTCTGGTCAACTTCAGGAAACAGCGGGACAACCGCGACGAATTTCATCGGAACAACTGATGATAATGTTCTTGTTTTTAAGGTGAACAGTGTCAAATCCGGAATCATTGACCGTGCAAACCATTCAGTAAGCCTGGGATATGAAGCTTTATTCAGCAATACCGGATGGAACAACACAGCCCTGGGAGGGGATGCCCTATACAACAATGCCGTCACAGGAACAGATAATGTTGCTGTCGGAGGATATACGTTGGGGAATAATAATTCCGGAATTTTTAATGTTGCTGTAGGAGCTTCCGCTCTCCAACAAAATGCAACCGGTAACTATAATACAGGTATCGGTGGCTGGTCACTCAACACAAATTCATCTGGAATTCAAAATACAGGGATAGGGTACAGTTCACTTTATCTGAACTCAACCGGATATTATAATGCTGCTAACGGAGCCTTTGCCATGCGAAACAATACGAGCGGGTACTGGAATTCTGCGATGGGATATGCTTCATTATATAAAAATGATGCAGGCTATTACAATACGGCCAATGGAGCATACGCTATATATAACAACACATCAGGAAGTGGCAATACAGCCAGTGGTTATCAGTCGCTTTATGCAAACACAACCGGAAGCTACAGCACAGCCATCGGATACAAGGCACTTTATTCAAATTCATCAGGCACTTCAAACATCGCTGTCGGATATTCAGGGCTTTATTCCAATACAACAGGAAGTTATAATACTGCTATGGGATTTCAAGGGCTTTTTTCAAATACAGCAGGAAGTTATAATACTGCTACGGGATATCAAGGGCTTTATTCGAATGCTTCCGGCACATACAACACGGCAATCGGGTATAACTCCCTTTATACAAACAATACCGGAAGTTATAATACTTCGGTAGGAGGAGAGGCTCTATATTCCAGTACAGGTGATTACAACACCGCAATCGGAAGGGCGTCACTTGAACATAACACTTCAGGAACAAAGAATACTGCAAATGGTTCATACGCCTTGTTTAGCAATGCAACTGGAAATTACAACACTGCCGACGGGTTTGCCGCCCTGACAAGTAATACCGGGAGCAACAACACTGGTCTGGGATACCAGGCGCTTTATAGTAACTCCACCGGTTGGACCAATACTGCGGTCGGAGCTTATGCCCTGCAGAATAACACCACTAAAAGCCATCTTGTGGCCATAGGTGATTCTGCATTATTTAACAATGGCACAGGGGCAGGAAGCGGGCAGGCTGTTTGGAACACTGCGGTCGGTTCCAAATCGGTTTACACAAATACGACAGGGAGCAACAATACAGCGCTAGGTGATTCAACCTTATACAATAGCAACGCCAATGCTAATACAGCGGTAGGTTCCAAAGCTCTTTTTACGAACACATCCGGCACAGGCAATACTGTTATTGGATATCAGGCCGATGTTGCCTCAGGTTCATTTTCTAATTCCACGGCCATCGGGAACAAGGCTGTAGCCCAGTCCAGCAATGAGATCCGCCTTGGAAACAGTGCAGTAACATCTCTGTTTTGCAAGGCAGCTACCACCGATACTGCAGCTCCTCCGAACCTTTGCGTGGATGCCAACGGAAAAATAAAAAGAAGCAACGTCACAGGCGGTGCCTTCTGGTCAACTTCAGGGAACAGCAGTATTGACCCCAACAATAACTTTATCGGTACGACTGATGGCTCACCTCTTCTTTTCAGGATCAATAACGAGCATTCAGGGTGGATTGATGTGAATAACTACAACAGCGGATTTGGATACCAATCTTTGCCTTTAAGTACTACCGGGCAAAATAACTCAGCTTTTGGTTATCAAGCTCTTGCTTCCAATATATCTGGAAGCGAAAATTCAGCCTTTGGTTGGGAAGCTCTTGTTAACAATTATTCCGGGCATAATAACTCAGCTTTTGGCCTTGCCGCTCTTGGATCAAATATAACCGGTTGGAATAACTCAGCTTTCGGCGTTTACACTCTACAATTCAATCAATCCGGGTCAAGTAATATTGCTGTCGGCCCATACGCTCTATTTAATAATACTTCTCAAAGCTACCTGGTTGCCGTTGGAGATGAGGCTCTTAAAAATAACACCGGCACCGGTAATACAGCGGTTGGTTCAAAAAGCTTATTAGCGAATAATTCCGGATATAATAATTCAGCTTTTGGGTTTCACTCTCTTTATTCTAATACAACCGGGTATAACAACACTGCAATTGGTTATATGGCAGATGTTGTTTATCCCAACCCATCAAATTCCACCGCCATCGGTAACGGGGCAGTTGCTACTTCGAGCAATGAAATACGTTTAGGCAATGACGCGGTTACTTCCCTTTACTGCACGGGGGTCTATAATGCACCGACAACAACAAACCCGGCAAATGTCGTTGTAAATTCTAACGGACAAATCCTGAGAACTACCAATGTAACTCCACAGGGGACAAACGTTGGAGATATGCAATATTGGAACGGGACACAATGGGTTCTTGTGCCTGCCGGTTCGAACGGGCAGGTCCTGACCTTTATGAATGGTGTACCCACTTGGGCAGGATCAACATTTGTTTGCGGTACGTCCATAATGGTTAACCATGTTGCAGGAGCGGTAGCGCCGGTTACTAAAACTACAACATATGGCACGGTGAACGGAATACCTGGTGAAACATCAAAGTGCTGGATTACGAGTAACCTGGGTGCTGACCATCAGGCGACTGCTGTTAACGATGCCACCGAGGCTTCTGCCGGCTGGTACTGGCAATTTAACCGTAAACAGGGTTACAAGCATGATGGGACAACCCGAACACCCAATACCACCTGGATCAATAGTATCAGTGAGACATCAGCATGGATTACAGCCAACGACCCGTGCAACATCGAGTTAGGCGCTCCCTGGCGTATTCCGACCGAAACAGAATGGAACAATGTTAATACTACGGGCGGTTGGACTAATTGGAATGGCCCCTGGGGCTCCGGTTTAAAACTCCATGCTGCCGGGTACCTGACCTATTTCGATGGTTCGCTGGTTGACTGCGGCTTTTACGGCCAATACTGGAGTAGTACGCAGGGCTTTGCCACTGCCGGCTGGGCCCTGGCCTTCACCAGTGAGTACAGCGGCATATACGACGACGGCAAGGCGTTAGGCTTCTCTGTCCGCTGCGTTAGAGACTATTGAGCGCCGTGAGAGCACAGCAACGAAGGGCGCACACCCTTTAAACTGGGCTCGTAACTGTTGCAATGATGATAGATTTTAAATTGAGTGTTTACAAACAAGCATTAAACAAACAATTGAAACTGGCCTATC
>CAIYES010000118.1 GCA_903925275.1 uncultured Bacteroidales bacterium | reverse complement strand
CAGAAGACTGTGTATATCTTCAATACCGGCAAGAGATAGTGGCTGAATGTAATTGGGGTGTTCCAGAATAAAATCCAGCGCGGCCTTATGATTCAGAAGCATGGTGGCCTCATCCTTGGTTTTTCCTGATGCTGTTTCCTGTTCCTTTAAGAGGCGTTCTGTTTCCAGCAAAGAATAGGTGTTTCCCTCTATCTGTGAGGATTTCCAACTCAAATCGATGGCCAGGCGCTCAAATTCCCTTTTAAATTCCTGGAGTGCCAAGCCTTCAGTGTTTTTCCTAAACGTACTTTGAAGTTGATCCAGGAACGCATGCTCCTGGTCAGTAAAAAGTGAAATTCCCTTCAGTTGATCAGAGATCAGGTTAAGGTTGAAGTCTGCCTTGATCTCACGATCATCAATTTCCTTTTGGAAGTACTTGTCTGGTTCGATTGGGATCAATAACTCATAGGACCGACTGATTTCGTACTTTGTTCCTTTGCCTTTACCAAGTGCGACAATCAGGTTGTCAGAAAGTAAGACATGGATGGATCGTTTGACGGTAGCATAACTCCATTCCTGCCCGATACCCTCATGGATTTGTTTCGATGAACAATTTGGGTGATTCTCAACGTAATCTACGATAACACCCCCTAGTTGTGAACCCGATTTTGTCATACTCGAAATATTTATGGCTCACAAACATACAAAATAAAGCTCAAAAACAACCATAATTGAGCCATATATTCAATAAATTTGAGCCTCCACCAGGATTCTGCTCTCATGACCACAAAAAAGGAGCCCCCATCATTTCAGCAGCATCGGGGGTGATCACAAAGCATCCAGAATTCCTCTTATCTCAAGTATTGCATTCCTTGTCGTTTCGCTGAACCCGCTAAGATCGGCTTCAGTAATCGTTTTATTGGCTAGCAAACCCTGCAGGACCATCATGTACGTTGATCCACGGAGATCATTATACATCCTGGCAATGTACTTGTCGTTTTTTTTCACCGTCCCGAAGATTTCATGATAAGCCTCCTGATTGCTCAACTTTTTCGATTTCCATTGCTGAATGATTTGATCAATGTCAAGAATGCTCGATTCAAAATCCCGTTGAAGTCCTGTTTCAATGACCTGGCGGACGATCTTTTTTTCTGGTTTGGAGAATTCGTAATTCATATGTCCTGTGTATAGATATTCAGTATTAAACCATTGATATTCTTTTACCTGTGGGCAATGATAGTTCCCTAACCTACACCCGTTTCAACTCATCAAGGAAAGCAGGTCGTGATTTATATGTTGTTGTTAAATCATTGATAAGGAGGTCAACCCTGTGCTTGTCTCCGAGTTTCTTCATTTTTCGCAATAACCGGCAGCACTCTGCATATTCCTTTCTGTTTGAAGCGTGCGTGGCATATCTCCGGATGGCTTTCTCGTAAAGGTCTTTTATTTCCTTGGGGTATATCGGTGCCAGATATTGTTCAAACTTTTCAATGTTAAAGGGATGCGGATTTTCCTTAATGAACGAGAGTAAGTTTTCGAACATTCCTTCCTGAATATAGATCCAGGTGATATATTCATCGCCTTTTTTCTTATCCAGTTCCCGGATCAGAAACTCCACCGTTTGGTTCCATTTATCTGATGGAGTATATTTCTTCAAAATGGGATAGAATTCTTTGGCGTTGAATTGACCAAGGAAAAGCAATGTTGCAACCCGCAATATCTCTGTTATATCTCCTTCCTTTTCTGCAATGGTGAGCAGAAATTTATTCCAGTCACCAACAATTCCCGGCCATTTTTCATCCAGGATGATCCCTTCTTTACAGAGTTCCTTTGCGGCGGAATATTTTTTTTCCCGGATATACTTCTCTACAAACTGCTTGCGGATCCCTGGCAAATGAATCATTGATTCTACATAACTCGCAGCCGCATCGCTGCCTTCAAGGCGTCCGATCACCTTCTGGCGTATTTGTGCAGTCAACTCATTCGTATGATGCCAAGATGCTGCCTTGTCTTTCTGGTCAAGTAACACAAACAAACGCTCTTTCTCCTGTTGGCTGGAAACCAATTCACCCGCTACATCCAGGAGATCAATATCCCAACTGTTAATGTCCATCCCGTCTGTATTATGATACTTCAAACAGAGTTCGAACAATTCCTTTTTTACTGTGTCGGAAAGGTCTTTTTCACTGGCAGTCCTGGCAACCAACTCCACGGCCTGCTCAAGGGCACCTCCAATTTCGCCACCCGAATCATCTGAATTATTAAGAGCCGGTGCAATAGTTTTGATCACGGCAAAGCATACTGAAATGATCTCTGCCGTTTCGAGGATTTTGAAACCGAGTTCAGTATGATAAAGTAACTGGGAAGCCTCACCCGCAGCATCTCCTGCATGATAATAATCAATGTAACCATACCTGTCTTCACCTGTGCTTATCTCCTTTTCAAGGATACTGGCATATCTTTCAATGTTAATTTTTTCCTTATTCTCACTGAACCTTGCAAGAAAATAGTTTCTGAACTTCTCATCTTTTTCAGCATAGGTCCTGAGCCACCCGGTCAGTTCGGTTTTATCCAGACGTTTAAGGATATCCTCAAATTGATCTTCCTCTAATTGTTTTTGGGGTATTTTTCCCTGCGTCGGTTTTTTAGGTTTGGTTTCTTTCAATCCGTTGAGTTTGCCATTCTGTATTGCGAACAGAACGGCAACGACATGCTTGCAAACCGGACCTTTATCATAAGGGCAGGAGCAGGAGAAGTCCTGAACATTATCGTTTTCAACTTTGATATTGACTTCATAATCTTCATTTCCCGAAACCATTGCTTCATATTCACCGTTCTCTGTTTGTTCCAGCTCAATGACATTTCCGTTTTCCCAGTATGAAAGTCCACGGTCCACAATAATTTCGTCGATTTGCGATTCAAATTTTTGTAACGATATCATCATATTTTTATCTGTTATAGTATCTGTTTTTTGAACATCAGAACAGCCTTTCTTCAACCAAATCCTTCCATAGGATAAATCCTTTCTGCTCGTCGGAATAATCATGCAAAACACGACTAAAATTCACCGGCTGCGATTCAAGAAAAGCCTGGCGCCCATCATTGCGGATTATATTCAGTTGCCGGTCTATAACCTGTAGCTGGTTGCGGAGTTCTTGTTTGTCTTTATCAATATGCCAGATGTATGTTGCTTCCCTGGTGTCAAGTGTTTCCATCACCAGATGAAACTGTTCCTGCCCGGATAACAGGAAAACAAATGAAAATGGATTCAGCACAAAACGCAGTTTAAGAATATCACTTTCGTGCTTTTCGGCCAGATACCTGAGCTGCCGGAAATGGATTACCTTTTTATTTTTCAAAAGGTCCCCGAGCAGTTGTTCGCCGGATTCATACAATGAAGTTTTTGTGTCCTCCTGGGATTGGAGTTGATTTATATCCATCAAGTTCCCCTTGAACTTGTTGTAACTACCGCCCAGTATGAATTTTGACACAAACCGGAACCGGGCAATATCAATGATCTCACCATTTATCTTTTCCAGGTCAGAAGAAGTCGCCAGTTGGGAAATCAATGTTTTCTCCTGAAACTCGGCCTGGAAAAGCACATTGACATTCTTTTTCTTCAGAATCTTTGAGAAATACGGTTTCAACACATCAAACTCCGGCCGGATCTGATCATTTTCAATTTCAAACTCCAGGTCCTGATCTATTTTGTCTGCATGGTACCTGAAGGCAATTGATCCGTATCTGAATTCAAGATCATCGATAGCCATTGTGATCGTCTCTTCAATGGAGAATGTGTTTCCGGCTGGCAGAAAATCTGCTTCAGGTTCGTCAAACAAGGATGCCTGTTTTTCAAGTTTTCTGTAATACGTGTTTCTTTTCAGAAACAATTTATTCAGGTAATCGATCCTGATGTCACGGTAATCATAGATAACCGGGGCGATCTCTGATCGTTGCACCCTTCCGATATATTGTATCAGCTTCCCCTGGAATGAAAACGGATAGACAAGGAATAAACGGTCGATGTTTTGAATATCGGTTCCCTCTCCAAAAAATTGTCCGGTCGTGATTAATGCCTGGAAACTGCCGTCTTTCAGCATTTTCCATTTCATGGTTCTGCTGCTTTCCGGATCATCACCCGACAGGATAATTGTTTCGTACGATTGTTTGAGATATTGGTTTAATGAATCAAGATGCTCTTTCCGTTCGGTAATGATCACAACCTTTTTGCCGGAGGTCAGCTCCGAGATCACATCCCTAAGAATCAGCTTGTTCCTTGCAGAATCATGGACCAGGACCTTTGACAAGGTCTCGAACTTATCCGTTTTCGAATTGAAAGGAACATCGAGCTCTGTATTGCGGACGATGATTTTTGCAGTCTTGAGGGTGGAGATATCAGGAGCTTTTATTTCGGAAATAATCTCGCCCAGATGGATAGGAATCAGTTTCCCGTCATTGTATTTCCGGAATGGCGTTGCCGTCAATCCATACAAATAAAACGAAGATAGTTTCCCAATGATATTTCGATAGGATTCTGCCGGAATATGATGGCATTCATCAACGATGATCGTTCCGAATATGTTCGTTAACCCATTCTGATCTGCGTTTTCGAGCATCCTGGATAAACTCTGGATAAGTGCAATTGTAATCTTCTTGCCGGTTTTACTTTTTCCCTGTCCGATACTTCCAATTTCATTTTTAGGAATTCCAAGGAACGATTGAATCCTCTCAATCCATTGCTCAGCTAATTGTTTCCGGGGAACAATGATTAATGCAGGTTGTTGTCTGTCCGCAATGATCTTTAGCCCGACAATGGTTTTACCTGTTCCCGGCGGAGCAACAATGACTCCCATATCTTTTTTCGCAGCAGCAGCTACTGCAAGTTTTTGATGTTCCCGGAGTTGAACATCCATTGTAAAGGAAACAGGTTCGACCTTTTTACGTTCATCCGCGAAATCATATTCAATGCTGTTATCCCTGCAAAAGCGAAGCACACTGCCGGCCATACCCCTGGGGATGATCACTGAATCGGCTGTTTCTTCAATAAAGTTGAAATACCTTTCCGATCCCCAGGTGCTTTTCCCAAGTTTCTTTTTGATAACAAATTCACTGCTCAGGAAATTCAGACCATCCTTCAGAAAGTTAAACAGTGGAAGTGGAAGAACACTTTTTGTTATTGTTAAAGTCTGGCCGAGTTCTATTTTTATTTTGCCGGATTCTGGTGTTGGCTGAATTCTCAGGTCTTTCTGTAAACCCGTTGTTTTAAGAATTTGTTCATAAAGCTGATCAAGCAGTGTGGCCGATGCTCTTTGAATACCTTGCAGGAAAGCCCATTGGTCTTGATAAGGCTCTAATGTCTCAGGATTTATAAAGCAATTGTTCCCTTTTTCTGTGCAAAGTTTATTTAACGGTAGCGCAATCAGGTTGCCAAATCCCTTCCCAGACAAGGAATCCTGATTGGGAAAGAGCCTGTCGAAGCTTGAATTTTTATCAAAGGTTGAAAATAAACCTATTCTTTCCAGCAGCGTGATGATGATCTTTCTGCTTTTTGCCGCCGGATAAGGTCTTTCAAAAAACAACCATACATGACCTCCTTTTCCGGACCGCGATCGTTCCAGGTATGCAGGTAATCCCTGCTCCTGAAAAAATGTTAGAAATGATCTGCATTCCTCAATCCAGTTGGTTTTGTCAAAGTCAGCTGCAATGAACCAGGAGGTATTGTCTTTCAGTAATGGATAGATGCCAATGAAATGCTCTCCGCTGAGGTGTTTGGCAATTTGTTCATCTGTGAGTGCACGGGGCTGTTTGTCGGTATAATTCTGAATCGTTCCCCCTTTCATTTTGTGCAACCGGTATTGATAGGGGTCATAATCATATTGAGGGGAATAACTGGCCTTGCCTCCCTTTTCCCAGCGTTGGGCAAATATGTCTTCCCTTCCGCGGAACAGGGATTTAAATAAAGAAATATTTGCAGGCAACATTATTGACTATCAATTATTTTCCAATATCCACTCTTGGTGGGTCCAAAACGTTCAATTATACCTTGTTGTTTAAGTTTTGCAATATTCCATTCAATGCCTCTTCGACTAAGCCCTGTCTTAACTTGCATTTCTTTTACTGTAATTTTTGGATTTAATTTTATAAGGGATAGTATTTCTTCCACAGTTTCTTCCACAGTTTCTTCCACAGTCTTGCTTTCCTGGTGGAGCTTGAAAAAGATGACCCTGAAACTCATCCCGGGCTCTTTCCAATCAAGACCAATTTCAGGATATTTTTTCAGTTCATCAGCAATAAGTTTTAATCCATTGCCCCATTGTTCAATTATCCCCAAACGTTTGAATATAGGTGCTAAAATTTTATTGCGAATACTGGATTGCCCTGACTGCATATCACTAAAGTCAACGGTTGGAGGGAGCTTCCCAGGGCTTGTTATCTCAATTTTATCATCAAATACAGCAACTTTAATATCTATTCCAATCAGGGAATAGTCCCGATGAATGACGGCATTCCGAATTGCCTCACGAATTGCAATAATCGGATATTCCCATCGGTCGTTTCGATAGACACCCGTATAGTCTGTAGTTCCTTGAGAGATATGACGTATAACGAATTGATATGCTTCTTCCGGTTGAGCAAGAATACTGTTTTCAAAGGATTTTTGGTCAATAAAATTACCAGGTTCTACCCCCTTGAACCGTGCACATTCGATTTTGGCATATGGGAATAGCATCTTTTTTATTTCATCCTCTGAAAGTAATACCAATGCATTTGTCGGATAAGATATTCCGCGGCCTGACTTGATTAGTTCAAGCTTCTTTAAAACCGCAGCATTTAGTGCCTCATCAGTTTTTTCAAGAAAATTTGCCTCGAATAATTTGAATTCAAGAGCGTCTGCAGGTTTTTCATATGATATTTCACTGTCAAAGGAAATGCTGTGCTGCTGACGTTTCAATTCAGCAATCATTTCTGGGGATGCCTGCCGATTCGAAGAGCCAACACGGATATAAGTACCTTCTTCAAACCCTTTCCTTTTTAAGTAGTAAGGAGGGTTGCTTCCTTTGAAAATTTGAACTTTGATGATGTGTTTCCCCTCCAAATTTAAAAATTTGATTTCTGGAAGTATTGCAGGGTGACATTGATCATGGATAATATTTGTAATCTTTTCCTCAATCCCAATGAGCTTTGTTTCATCCAATCCAACTATTTCACGGGGATCGTCTTTGATGCCAAGGAAAAACTCTCCGCCGGCATCGTTTGCAAAAGCAATGATGGTTTTTGCCAAATCGGCATTAGAAGGAAGCATTTCTTTAAGTTCGAGCCTTCTTCCTTCTGGCTGGTTAAGTATCTCCGAGAGTTTATTCATGGTTGTTTAGGGTTTGTAATTGTTCTTCAAAGTTATTATCAATTTCAAAAACAAATATTTATCAAAGTTATGAAAAGCAGTCATTGGGCATTTTTTCTCCATGCAGTGAAGAATGCAGATGGTATCATATATCAGGTTCGACGGTTATGTTTTTCAGAATTTTCCAATCGTTATCAATCTTCAGTCCTGGGGTCTTGGGATTTTTAGTGCTCAATAAAAGTGGATAGTGTTTT
>CAIYES010000117.1 GCA_903925275.1 uncultured Bacteroidales bacterium | reverse complement strand
GATAGGCCAGTTTCAATTGTTTGTTTAATGCTTGTTTGTAAACACTCAATTTAAAATCTATCATCATTGCAACAGTTACGAGCCCAGTTTAAAGGGTGTGCGCCCTTCGTTGCTGTGCTCTCACGGCGCTCAATAGTCTCTGACGCAACGGGCGGAGAAGCCGTACGCCTTGTCGTTACTGCCCACGTAGCTGTACCCGCTATAGAAGGAAAGGTGCCAGCCAAAGGTGGCATTGTACTTCGTACTGCTCCAGTAGTCGCCGAAACCGAAATAGTCGCGATTGCACAGCGAACCATCGCTGAAGTCCAGGTGCCCGGCAGCATGGAGTTTCAATCCGGAATCCCACGGGCCATTCCAGCTGGTCCAGCCGCCGGTATTGTCAACATTATACCATTCAGTATATGTCGGGATATGCCAAGTAGTGCCTAACTCAATGTTGCACGGATCGTTGGCTGTCATCCAATCTGAGGTTTCATTAATACTGGTAATCGTCCAAGATGGAGTCAAGGTTGTACCATCATGTTTATAACCCTGCTTGCGGTTAAATTGCCAGTACCAACCGGCAGAAGCCTCGGTGGCATCGTTCACTGCAGTTGCCTGGTGGTCGGAACCCAAATTACTGGTAATCCAGCATTTGGTAGGTTCACCGGGGATATTGGTAACAGTGCCGTATGTCGTAGTTTTAGTGACCGGAGCTATGTCTCCAGCCAAATGGTTAATAGTGATGGAATCGCCGCAGGTAAAAGGTACCGGGAGTAATGCCAATGTGTAGGTTTCGCATGATACAGGATTGTCAAGTACGATGCTTTCCTGGTATCCCTTAACATAGGCTGTATACTTGAGCTGGTTCCCCAGGTAAAAGATAAACCCTGCAGCATCCGGCGCTGATATAGGAATTGAAACTGGTCGGGTTTGTCCTTCATAAGAAATCCGTTCCGCTTTATTACTTGGAGCAGTGCTGATAATTTTTATCGTTTTTGTGGTATTTTCGTCAAACACCCTCAGGAACAACACCCTGGATTCCTGTGTTGAAATGCCAAAAAGATGCCATCCTTTATTAAACCAGTCATGGTATTGTGACAGCGTTTTTCCATGGTTGTCATAAACGGCCAGGTTAAGTTCCCTGTCATTCTTAATATATATCCTCACAAGGGTGGATCCATTGAAAGGATTTGGCACATTCTGCATCAGGATGAAAGATCCTGAACCCCCGGAGCCCTGTTCGCCAATACCGACAGGCCATGTGGCTTCCATAATCAGAACTGACACTGAATCATATAAGGTGGTATCACCGTTTTGAGTAAGATTCCTTATGTTTACACTATCCAGAGCTAAAGAAGTCTGGGTTAGTGAATCCTTTGCCAAGAAAGTCAATGTGATCTGGGTCTGGCTAAAAACACTGCTGATGCTCAGAAGCATAGCAATAAAAATGGCTAACATTTTCATGGTTTATGTTTTTTGGGGTTACCTAAGGAAATTTTCAGGTTAAACTATACTGTCATGTTTTGACATATGGGCATTTTAAAAAGGTAAATCTATATCATCAATTTTGTTGGATAACTTTTCTTCTTGCTCAAGCTCTCTCATCTCTTCATGAGTAATCCCGAACGGGGTGCCATTTGAAGTGAATCCTGCAATAAATGCAAAATTCTCATCACTTCCGAATTCCATCCCGAATTCCTTAAATTCCGGATTTTTATTGCCGATATTTATATGCCGTTTCTTCTTCATCTTTATTATTAAATGAGGCCTAACGTTTTGCCGGCAGTTGCATTTCGGGTTTTAGCTGGGATTATTTGTGAGCCCTGTAAATTTTATTTTAGCATACCGTACTGTTATTCAGAGAGTTGTCAAGAATTACAATAGGCGGTTTGTTATGCCCTGTATAATCATTCCTTAATTAGTTTTTTCTGTATCGTTCTTTCATGAACTGAAATGCTTATTCAGTAGTGGGCACTTAAATCCCACTGATTTTTAATTGATTAGATTGTTGTTCTTTGACATTTTTGTAATCGCATTTTGTAAGTATCTCTCTCACAGGAGTCTTGTCCAGTAGAGATATGCTGAGAATTTGTAATATTTCGTAGATTGGACGGTCAACTTTCAATTTATTTCCAATGATAGCTACCAGACAGTAAGCAATGATTGCACAATAAATTTGGACTTTTACGGCATTCATGGTTTTACCCCAAAAGGATTTGACCTTTAAATGCTGTTTCATCCATTTGAAAAATATTTCCACCTCCCAGCGTTTCTTGTATAACATCGCTATTTCGTTGGCTTTTAGAATGGTATTATTGGTGATGAACACAAGATCTTTTTTACGTTCAGCATCATAGTACTTGATTCGTCGAATTTTGTCTGGATAATCCTTTTTGGAATAATATGTTTCCAGCACACCAATCTGATCACTTTGTACTCCTGTAGTTTTATCAACAGTTTTGGAGTACATTCTTTTAAAGCGCATGTTATCTTTAGCCCTGGTGACAAAAAATGATCCCTTTGTGTGAATCTTGAAAAATCGACGGAAATCGATGTACGCCTTATCAACGACATAAAAACTTCCAGCTTCATAGGGAATGAGATCAAGGATGTTGACATCGTGAACACTTGCCTTGGATATATGCAAAAAAGTTGGAATTGACGTCTTTATGTCGTACAACGTATGAAGTTTTATTCCTCCCTTATGCTTGCGAAACTCGGCCCACCAGAAAACGCTTAAACAAAGGTCAATGGTTGTGGAATCTAATGCATACACATTCCCATCAATTTCAACTTCGAAATCAGTTCTATAGCAGCTTTTGCGGGCTTCCTCGATCAAAACATAGGCAAATTCCTCAAAGATTTTATAGTTCCGCTTTTCATTCGCCGTACCAAGATTCCTGCGAGATATTGATGGACCAAAACCAAGATGGTAGTATTTGGGTTGGTGAGCCTCAAGACTCAACATCAGATCACGCATGCTATCTCGTGAGGTGAGTTGCCCAAATACCATGCACAGCATTTGATTCCAGCAGGTAAAGGACCTGATGTATTTATTGCCTTCATGGCTTTTTACGATACCATCAAAAGTCCTTCGAGGTAGAAATTCTGTTAGTTGTGAGAAGATATATTTGCCTTGGTTCATGGATGTCTGCTTTTGTATAGCAAAAATCCATTATTCAATTCAAATCGTCACGCAGCAAAAAACCTCTAAAAGTGCGATCAACAAAGAATTTCAAAGAACGTTTATTAATTTTTAATGCCCACTAATGATGGAAAGTCTTTCCGCATTGAGGGCAAAATTCCTGGCCTCAACCGAGTGCTGCGATTGCTTTATCAGCAGATTATTGCAATGCGCCAGGGAAAAGCAGGTCTGCAGCGTTGTGTTTTGACTGTGTAACAAGGAATGATTCCAGCGCAAAATCAATAAAAGCGTAGGATACAGGAAGGAATGTTTCATTAGAAATGGGTGAGGAGAACAAAGGTATCATATAATTTTTATCATTTCACAATATCAAGAATGATCCGGGGGGCAATCATTTCTATTTGACTTTTGAGATTTTATACTTTTCGGCCACCAGCTCATCATCAAAAAAAGGGTAAAATATCCAGAATCAAAAAATAGCGTTTAATGTGTGAATTATACAACTAATTTCCAAAATAATGTAATGATTTTCATTAAAATGGATTGTATGTTTACATTTATATTCAGACAACGATTTGTCTGTGAAATCGCAATACAATC
The DNA here is from genome assembly GCA_903925275.1 of uncultured Bacteroidales bacterium. Taxonomy (GTDB): domain Bacteria; phylum Bacteroidota; class Bacteroidia; order Bacteroidales; family FEN-979; genus CAIVAT01. Next base: position 14,922 of record CAIYES010000117.1, on the reverse strand, counting down.
CAATCATCCAAATGTCCCTCAAAACGTTAATTCTTATCTTTTTTTTTAGCTGTATGCTGGTCAATGCTGACGCTCAGGACAAAAAGGATACGCTCACCTCTCAGAAAATCGATAGCCTGACTCCCCAGCAAGTGGATACCCTTATTAAAAAAATGGATACCGTGATTATCACGAAGGAACCTCAGAACATTACGCCCACAAGTTCTTTCGGTCGTGCTTATGCAAGTTCCTACTGGACAGATACGAAATCACTTGCTACAAATCCTTTCCATTGGAAAACAGGTCAGGTCATTACAGCGGCCGCAATCGTCGCAGCTACTGCCGGACTCATAGCCTGGGGAGATAAGCCAATACAGCAGTTCTATTATCGTAATAGTTCCGTTTTTATCAGCAAAACCTCTTATTACTTTTTCAGCCCATTGGGAAGCGGCCTTTATGATATTCCCACATTGGGCATATTTTATGCCTGCGGCGTGATTTGGAAGAACAAAAAAGCAAAAGAGACCGGTTTGAAAGGTTTGGAGGCCTTTGTAATTTCAGCCGTCCTTACTCAGGCTATTAAGCAGGTTTCACACCGTCACCGTCCTTACCAGGATACTCCACCAAATCCACATAACTGGGATGGGCCATTTAGCTGGGGCGGTGAATATGGGATGTTTGGATATAATTCATTTCCTTCCGGTCATTCTTCGACGGCTTTTTCAATTGCAACAGTCATTGCCCTGGAGTATTGGGATACGAAATGGGTTCCCATTGTGTGTTTTGGACTTGCCGGGTTAACAGCTGCTTACCGGTTGGCTATGAATGATCACTGGGCATCGGATGTTTTATTCGGTTCAGCCCTGGGATTTGCAGTCGGCAGCATGGTGTTTTTTAATGCCAATAAGAAGTTGCAGATAATCCCGGTCAGTTCGACAGGGATTGGAGCAACCTTGATTTATCATTTTTAGTCTCTTAATACCTCACTTTGAGTGCAATGTCACCTAATGATTTGAATTCTTCCTGGGTCGTAAATATGGCACGACCCTTTTTAGAAATTACTTCCCAGGCAAGGTCACTCGATATGTCGTCAATTGTTCCAGGCAAGGTGACATCATCTACAAAATCGAAGGTGTAATCTCCTGTCATAATAACAGATTGATGATAGTCATCCTGTGTGATTAATAATTCTCCCCTGCCTTCCTTGACAGCCCTTAATATTTCAGCTAAATCGGTTATGACCTTTCCCTGACCTGCAGCATCCTGCATTTCTTTGATTGCAATGGTCCTGGTTTGTTTTTGAAATTTCTTAACAATCTGCCATGCATCCATGGCGATCGTATGGTTTGCCGTATTGTTGTAGTTTATGCTGGCCTGTCCAAGGTATATGGAAGGTATGTCAGCAACCTGCATCAAACGACTGTAATTTTCTTCTGTGCAAATCACCACACATTTCATGTCGGTTTTGTGGTGCACTCTCACCACTGCTTTGTCAATTTGATTGAAAAACTCACGGACCATATTGTCAACTTTCTTCCCATCACTTAATTTATCCCTATCAGTTAAAACATGGGGGTTTTTAACAAAAGGGAAATCATCGTTTTTTATTTCACCGGCAATGCCATCGTTAATGGCATGAAATAGCGGAACACCCGACTGAGACAGGACAAGAATAAGATAATCTATTGTCCTGTTAAAGTCTTTTATCAATGGCTTAACGGCAAAATTCCCTGAGACATACACAGCATTGTGCATAACAGGCCATGATGATCTTACTATTTCCTTTGTTGAATTTGAAAGAAATATGTGTAAACTGTCGAGATTATAATTCACGTCGATTTCCTTTTCCAGGTTGTCAATTTTTTCCAGCAAATCAGTAACCGGACGCTTGCCATATTCATTGACCACCCGCTCATGGGCTTCATTTAAAAGATTTTTTAATCCGACAATGTCTTCCAGGTTTTCGGGAGAAGTCCGGTGTGTGTTCATTGAAATCGTGACGCAGGGGCTGCTGTTCTCGAAAGCAAGTTTTTCTAATTTTTTCCTTTTCATTTTTTTAAGATTTAATTTTTTAATTTGGATTACTTCCTTTGCAGAAATCCGCTATCACCTCAATACCAGGAGCCATGGAGATACGGTTTTTTATTATTAATTTTCCTACTGTAATGGGTTCAAAGAGCTTTGATATTTTGTGGTGCTGTTAATGCGAAAAGCACCAGGTAAGTTTGCCTTGTTATTGTTCATCAAGATTATTGTGATTATCGCCACCAAGGCTGTAATAATTATTTTCTTCATCTTCCCCGCCGGTTATTTCTTCAGCATCATCTAATTCTGCACCGGGCACATCCAATCCATTATCTAAAGAAGACCCTTCTGTTTCATTGAAGGTTTCTTTCTTGTCCATGGCATAGATATCTTCACTCGCTGAATACAAAGGGTATCCGGAGATCTGTTCACTTCCGGAAGCTTTGTCATCTTTTTTATCAGAATTGGTTTTCACTGTATGTGTTTTTAAATGATTTATTTGAGCCTGCTCCGAAAAGTTAAAAACATACTTAAACCGCTAAGACGCAAAGACGCAAACATTTCAAATTCAAGTATATAAATTTTTAGCGTCTTCGCGCCTATGCAGTGAAAAAGTGTTTTCGGAATGGACTCATATTTAGAATTGCAGAATGGGTTCCTTTCAATCCATGTGTTAAAGCCCATTCCTGATTTGTGAATACTGTGTAGTCGAGGGTGTCAACTGTTATTAGATTTTTTGCAATCATTTCATTTCCTTTTTGAGTTCTTTGATCTCATTCGGGAGTGAGTCAATTCCTGCCTGGCTAAAAGAACTGTTCTCTTTTTTAACTGTGCAGTTTGTCAATATAAGTTTTAGTGCAACCATTGTAGGAGCTGCAATTGACTTAGAAATAACAAGTGCTTTTTCATTTCTCTTTTGTTGTTTAGTAGAAGAACAAAGGTGAGCGCTATAATTGTCTGAAGTATTACACAACTATTATAAATAGTTACATCATTCACACATTTAAAATGAAGGATATCACTTCTATTTTCGTCATACAACCTCCATACGCTTAAAAAATGAGTGTATGGACTTATGAAAAAGTGTGAATCATGTAATTCTTTGCACTAATTATGTAATGGTAATGGTAACCAAATGAACAACCTTTGTATAGATGTTAATTCCGTTGCCGTGTTGAAAAAAAAACTCTTTGTGCTGTCTGGTGGAGGTTGTCGTGGTTTTGCCCATTTAGGGGCGGTGAAAGCATTGCAGGAATATGGTATTTATCCTGCTGAAATCTCAGGCACAAGTTCAGGTGCAATTGCCGGGGCATTTTTAGCCAATGGTTTTTCACCTGATGAGATTAAAGATATCTTCATTGAAAAACTAAATTTAAACATGTTCACCCGGAACGAGTTTAAGTTTGGGCTGATATCAATGAAAAACATCAGAATATTTTTGCAGAAAAATTTACGGTACAAAAAATTCGAAGATCTTCCAATCCCCTTTTATGCAACTGCAACCAGTTTTGCGGATGGCAGCCAACACATATTTAAAAGTGGGAATCTCATTGATGCTATCGTTGCTTCCAGTTCAATTCCGATGGTTTTTCCGCCTGTGGTAATTCATGGCATACCTTTCGTTGACGGGGGACTTTCCAATAACTTACCAATTGAGCCATTCAGCGATCACAAGAAGGATATCGTTTGTATTCACGTCAATCCAATAAAATTATTTAACCGTGGAGAGGGTGTTTTTAATGTCATCGACAGAGCAATTCATTTAAGTTTTCGGGAAAAGGTTAACCGATCCGCTGACGGTTGCTTTTTATTCATCGAGCCCAAAGAATTAGATGGATACGGGCTTTTCGACATTCAAAAGATCCAGGAAATATTTGATATCGGCTATGGTTTTACAAAGAAACTGTTAAAGCACGCCTGAAAAACCAGTGTTCAAAATCTGTTAACCATTTCATTCGTCATGCAAGGCGCACAAGCAAAAACCCATGCCAGGCGTGGGTTTTAGTGGTGTTTTCGTACACTTAACTAACCGATTATCTAACTTTGGAATTATTTCAGATTATCTGAAAGTTGGTGATAATATTGAGAAATGGGTGATTTGTGTGAGGAATGGATCAAATGGAAGGAATGTCAAGCTGCTTACAAATCTTCTTGCATAAAAGGTTGGATAACTCCTGATGTCGCCAGACTGTAGTTTGTTTTCAATTTACCGGATTAATGAAGATCGAGTGATTTGCTCCCTCCCTGACGAGTGTACAGTTATATGATGCAAGGTGTTTGAGAAACTCCGTTCGTTTCATCAGGCAAAGCTCAGTTTTCTGCGAATAAATTTCTTGCCTTGATAGAGACTGAGGGTTGTTTCTCTCTGGTGAGAAATGATGAGTTCAAGCGCATCCTGAAGGTTGTTTTTTAATTCCTCAATGGTTTTTCCTTGTGAAATAGCCTCTGGAAGTTCTTCCAGCTGTCCTACATACCAGCCATCCTCACTTTTCTCAATAATCGCTGTAAAATCAATATGTTTGAGCTTCTTGGGTTTCATTTTTTTTCTTTATACAAATTTATGACAAATTATTTAACTCGTAAAATAGGTGCCCGGAAATTCCGGATACTTATTTTTCGGCAGAATCAAAAAAACTTGAAAATAGTTGTAACGTCTGCGTAATATTGCGATCTAATCACATTTATAAAATTAATTCAAATCCTATGAAAATGCTTAAACATTTCTTATTGGCCATAACCATGATGACCATTGCCTACTCAACATCAGCCCAGCAGACGCCGTTGCTGGACCGTGATCTCTTTTTCGGGAACCCGGAAATCTCAGGGGGCCAGTTGAGCCCCGACGGTAAGTATATCTCGTTTATGAAACAGTACAACGGGATCATGAACCTGTGGGTGAAATCTTTTGACGAGCCATTTGAAAAGGCCAGGCCCCTTACCAACAGTACGCGTCCTTTTTACGGATATTTCTGGACCAGGGACAGTAAATACCTTCTTTATGTGAAAGATAAAGACGGAGATGAGAACATGAATATTTTTGCTGTTGATCCCACGGCGAAACCGGCAACAGGGGAAGTCCCCGAATCGAAAAATCTTACACCTTTGAAAGAGGTTGCTGCACAAATTTACATGGTGAGCAAGAAGGATCCAAACATTCTCTATGTGGGCCTCAACGACCGCGACGCCGCCTGGCACGATCTCTATGAGCTGCAGATAGCCTCGGGAAAACTGACAAAACTTTTTGAAAACAATGACCGCATCACCGGATATGATTTCGACTGGGATGAGAAAATGCGGGTCATGAGTAAAACCGATGAAAAAGGTAACACCACCATGTTTCGGGTTGATGAAGGAAACAAGCTCACTCCGATTTACGATTTCAACGTGAATGAACAGGCCTACATTGCCGGATGGAACGAGGATAATTCTCAGTGCTACTTTGTCACAAACAAGGGAGATATAGATAAATCGACCCTGTTTTTAATGGATCCAAAAACCCAGAAGATGAAGTTGATGGAAAGCGATCCAAATAAAAAAGTCGATTTCGGCGGTTTGATGCTCGACGACAATACCCGGAAGATCATTTCCACGAACTACACCCTGGATAAAACCGAATATTACTGGAAAGATAAAAAATGGGAATCGACCTATAAATACCTGGAATCCAAATTCCCGGGGCGTGAGGTTTACCTCCAGAGCACTACGAAGGATTATTCCAAACTGTTGATTGCTGTGAGCGGGGATAAATATGCTGCTGAAGTTTATTTTTTCGATGTGAAGTCAAAAAAACTGATCCATCAGTACACTCCGAGGCCTGCCCTCAAAGCGGTGGAACAGAACCTGGCCGGGATGAAGCCGATTTCCTATAAAAGCAGCGATGGCCTTGATATTCCGGCATACCTGACCCTGCCGGTGGGGAAGGAAGGGAAAAACCTACCGATGATCGTCCTGGTTCATGGCGGTCCCAAAGGTCCGCGCGACTATTGGGGATACAATTCAGAAGTCCAGTTCCTGGCCAACCGGGGATATGCCGTTTTGCAACCCAATTTCAGGTCAAGCGGCGGATACGGAAAGAAATTCATGAATGCCGGCGACATGCAGTGGGGAAAACTGATGCAGGACGATATCACCTGGGGTGTGAAATATCTGATCGAAACCGGTATCGCCGATAAGAATAAGGTTGCCATCATGGGCGGCAGTTACGGTGGTTACGCAACACTCGCCGGATTGGCATTCACCCCGGAGGTGTATGCATGCGGTGTTGACATTGTCGGCCCGAGCAACATCTTTACCCTGCTCGAATCCATACCTGCTTACTGGGAGTCCGGCAGGGCATTTCTGTACGGCATGGTTGGCGATCCCAATACCGACGAAGGGAAAAAGGCCATTCGTGCTGCAAGTCCGCTGTTCAGCGCCGAAAAGATCAACAGACCGCTGCTGATTATCCAGGGGGCAAATGATCCGAGGGTCAAGAAGGCAGAAGCCGACCAGATCGTGATCGCACTGAGGGAAAAGGGGAAGAAAGTAGCTTATCTGCTGGCTCCTGATGAAGGACATGGCTTTATCAAACCGCTCAACAAGAAAGCGATGTATGCGGAAACTGAGAAATTCCTGTCTGAAATCCTGGGCGGCCGCTATCAGGAAGGAATGGAAGAGGATGTGAAAAAGAACCTTGAAAAGCTCCGTGTAGATATTCTAACGGTGAAATATGAACCAAATGCAGCCATAAAAACGGCAGCAACATTACCCGCCATACAGAACGTGTGGAGCCCGTTAACAATGGAATATAATGTGGTATTTGAAGTCCAGGGTCAGAAAATGGCGATGGAGATGAAGCGGACCATTGAATCCAAAGATAGCAACTGGCTGGTTACCGAAGTTGTGACCGGCGCCATGGGAGAGATGAAGGATGCGATCCTGTTTCAGCAGGATGCGACCCCGGTTTCAAGGGAGATGGAACAGATGGGCCAGAAGATCAGCATGACACTGGAAGGCAACAAGGCAAAAGTGGACATGCAGGGAAAAAAGATGGAGATGGAATTTACAGGCGCCATTTTGCAGGACGGACCCGGCGTGGATCAGATCATCGCCCGGTGGCCGCTGAAAGCTGGTTTCAGCCTGGTTGTGGAGGTTCCCGATATGACGACCATGAAAGCCAAGCAGGTGAAAATAAGCGTTACAGGAAAGGAAACCATCAAGACCGATGAATGTGTGAAGGTTGAAATGGTCAGCACCGGCAATGCCAGCGATAAAACCACTTTCTGGATCAACCCAAAAACCCTGTCAGCCGATAAAACAGTCTCCGTGATGCCGGCGATGGGCAACGCAGTCATGACCATCGAAAAGAAGTAATATGGAATAAACCCTCCAAAACTCAAACACAAGCCACATCCCGATCAACCAGGGGAGTAACAAAGAATTCAGCCGGCCAGGTACCTAATGGGATCCCTGGCCGGCTGAATTTTCAAAAACACGTGGGCAAGTACGAACCGGGAATTAACATGAAGACCTTAAAGTAACTGTAAAAATCCGCATCACAAATACAGTGACGGATTAAAAATGCTTCGTACATTTAATGAAAAAAATCAGGCAATATGAAACAACAAGCATGGCTGCCAATTGCAATAGCGATAATCCTCTTCGCAAACACGGAATTCAAGGGACAAAACCTCAACCGCCAGGTTTTTCCTGACATGGAACTGAAAAGTCAGCGAAGGCTGCTCGAGGTACCAGATATTGAAGGTTTCATCACCCTGAAGGGCGATTTTCACATGCACACGGTTTTCTCCGATGGCTCCGTATGGCCGGAGGTCAGGGTGGAGGAAGCATGGCAGGACGGCCTCGATGTGATTGCGATTACCGATCATGATCGTTATCACCCCAACAAAGAGTACCTGAAATACGATAACAACACACATTACAACCTTGCTGCAGAGTCAGCAAAAAACAAGGGCATCTTGCTGATCCATGCCATAGAAGTGACCCGAAAAATGCCACCGGGCCATTTCAATGCGTATTTTGTCAAGGATGCCAACCTCCCGGAGATGGAAGATACTGCTGCCCGCGCCTTTCTTACCGTAATGGAGAAGCTTCACGAACAGGGCGCCGTCATGATATGGAACCACCCTGGCTGGATCGCGCAACAGAAAGACACCGTCAAGTGGTTCCCGGTACACCAGTATATCCTGGAAAAAGGCTGGCTTCAGGGAATCGAAGTATTCAACGCCAATGAGTGGTATCCTATCGGGTTACAGTGGGCAGCCGAAAAAAAACTCGCAGTTTTTGCCAACTCTGATGTGCATGACCCTATGCGATTGGCTTATGATTATTCCGGCAACTTTATCCGGCCAATGACGCTGGTTTTTGTGAAGGCTCGTTCTGAGGAGGCCATCCGGCAGGCGATCCTCGACCGGCTAACAGTGGCCTGGTTCAATGGAACCCTGGCCGGAACGGAAGAACTGCTTGGCCAGCTATTTGAAAAGTCGGTCAGTATCCAGAAAGTCGAGACAGCCAAAGGAAAGACGAAATACCTTGTGTCCAACATGACCGATTTCACGATCCATTGCAAGGGATTATCTGCCGATTGGACGGGAAAACTTGAACTTACACCACGTTCGGCCGTTACACTCATAGTTCCGGAATCTACCAGCAGCGTTGACCTGGAGGTGACCAACTGGCACATAGGGATGAAAGAAAACCTGCAACGCAGATGGAACCTTAGCCGATAAAAGTGGTGAGCGGTCAGTGGAAAAATCACTCACTTTGGCCTGTATTCGCCGAATCAATCTGACCACCTCAACTTATTGATAATAAAGAATATATGATGGTCAACAAAAATCGGCAGGGGATGGTCAGGGACTGCGGTTTTTGCAGGTTTGATGCTATCCTTTTATTCTACAATGATCTCATCCACAAACAACCAGGCCTTGCCACCTTTTCCCGGGTGCCATTTCGGGCAAACGCCACGGTTTTTAGCATAAATCCTGATAAACCTGACCTGATTTTCAGCTGTTCCGGGATCATTCACGGAGTTATTTTCATTTAACGCTACTGCATTCCATTGATATTCTTTGATGGAAGGTCCCGGTATTTCTGGTGATTCGGTGGTGACGATTTCACTGACTTCCCGGTAGGAAATTCCATCAGAAGAGACAAAAAATTCCACATACTCAGGAAGGAAGATCCAGGATTTGATGTCATTAAGAAATCCGATGGTTGCCTTTTTCACGCTGGAAGGAGCTCCCAGGTCGATGGTTCCAACGCAGTCAGTCCCCTCGTAACCTTGCCACCGGCCTTCCTGAAATGCAGGGGAACCGCGCAAACCATCGACCAATGCGTCGGATGTTGCGCTGTATTTCTCAGCCGGGGGCTGATCCATGGTGATTTTTTTTCCGATGGCCAAATGACTCCTGTAATTAAATGCACAAACCTTTAACGAAAATATCCCGCCTTTGAAAACACGCGCCTTGATGGTCCCCGATTTTTCAATTCGCACAGGGCTGGTGTATTGTGTTGAAGAAAGAACAGGATCGGTGCCATCGAGGGTATATCGAATCTGGCAAATCGTATCAGGACAATGGAGCCGGAATGCTCTGCCATCGTGTAAAGGACTTTTTTCCGTTGTGAGCCATAACGGTCGGATCATTTGTGGAATGGTATCGGTTCTGAATGGGGCTGCCGGCAATCCGGCCCGGTTGAAAAGGTTTACAGCGGAGGTGTCGGTAAAGGCAAACCTTATCATCTGCGGGTCTTCTACAACATCACAGCCAAGCATAACAGCGCTTCCATCAATCCGGGCTGTCGCTTCATGAAATATCCCATCGTTGCCGGCAAGGGTAAAAGATTTTATTTGATCGCCTTTGCAGATCAGTCCGTCCTCAGCGTTGTCGAAGTATACCCGGACCTGGCTTCCCTCTTTTTTCCATTGGCTGAAAACGGGTCCGGAGCATCGGATGCCGGATTTGCAGTAGGTTTCAGCCATAGCTAAATTTGCCAGCCTCAACCCCACCTCCGGTTTGTTTTTCGGGTGGATGTCGGCATTGTCTCCGATATCCATGGTTACAACCATCCCGGTGTTGGAAACCGACAGCGCCTGTTGCTGCGCTTCACGAAGGTAGGCTGCCGAGCAATACGTTTCTCCGTAATTGAAAGGGGCGATCTGAACGAAGTAAAAAGGGAAGTTGCCCTGGTTCCACCCGCTGCGCCAGCATCCGATCATGGTGGAGAAGAGTTTTTGATAGCAGTCGGCATCATAGCGGTTCGATTCTCCCTGGTACCATATCACCCCTTTGATCCGGTAGTTCATCAGGGGATGGATCATTCCGTTATAAATCCGCGACACTTTGGCACAATCCCATGATTCACCGTTTGGAGAGCGAAGAAAGAATGCAAGTTCAGGATCGGAGCTGAGACATTCGCGTGCAGTCCAGGCTTCTGCAGGCGTTCCGCCGATAGTGGACGAAATAAGGCCTATGGGAACATTCAGCATGTTGAACAGCGCACTCCCAAAGAAAAACCCGGTAGCGCTGAAGTTGGCAGCGGTGGCCAGCGTGGCTTCGCACCATGATGCCTTGCAGGAATCAGATGGAAGACGTTCGGGTGCTTGGTCAATAGTGCACAACCTGATAGAAGAAAAGTCGCTCTTTTTCAGCTTTGTTTTCTCTTTCTTGTAAAGTTTCCATCCTCCGAGCCCCCGGATGGTGAATTCCATGTTCGACTGCCCCGAACATATCCATACTTCGCCGAAAAGGATGTTGGTGAGTGTGATCCTATTCTTTCCTGTTATGATGATTGAATGGGGGCCTCCTGCAGTCCCGGTTGGAATGGAAATAAGCCAGGTTCCGTTGTTGTGGGCTTTGGCAGATATCTTGCCTGCAAGCCAGCTTGGCGCAACTTCAATCTCCTCGCCGGGAGAGGCCCATCCCCAGATATTCACCACTGTGTCGCGCTGCAGGACCATGCTTGAGGAGAGGATTGAAGGAAGCCTGACCTGGGCAGCCATCACCATGGGAAGCAATAAAATAAGCGCTAAAACGGAGGTTTTATTCATCGGGGAAATTGTGACCTGGTGAACAAAGATATGATTTTCCGGTTTATGAGATGTTTAACGCCGCCGGGTCCTTTTACTGGACAAACCGGAACCACTGGCCACCTTTTGCCGGTTCAGCTTGACCATCGTATTAGACTGATAATAATTCATTTAAGGTGGTCCATTTAAAACGGCGGAAGGTGGGCAATCTGTCCGGCGCGTCAACTAAGCGTCAGGTTCACCCTATAAATTTGACAATATAATATCCCGCCAAACTGACCACTGCCGTTAGAACTGCTCCCCATGTCAGGTCGATAAAGACGATATTCAGCGGGAACCCCTTCAGGGTTGCATAATTCGTTAAATCATAGGTGGCATATGAGATCAAACCAAAAATAGCACCCAGTAGAACTGCTCTTATCACGGATTGTTTTTCAACGGCAGGGCTGATGACGAAAATGAATATGCCGACAAGAAAAATTAAGTAAAAAATGATGGCGGCACTCCAGTTAACCGTATCGCTGAGAAGGGTACCAAGATATTTTCGATAGATATTTTTGGCAATAAAGCCCAGCCAGACCATGTCTATGGCGAAAAACACAACTGTGGTTAAAAAGTAACTGAGGATAATCCTAGGGAATGTCATAACCTTGGGTTTTTTTCGATTGATAATAAAATTAACGAACTGAGCACTCTACAAATATAGCGGTTCTTTGTTTTTATTGTAAGTATATTCTTTCCCTTTATATATCTTTGGGAGTGAATCCAGCCCTCGATGTACCAACTCAAAATCACTGTTGATGAAATAACCCCTGCCATTTGGAGAATCATACGGTTGCCGGAATCTTGTTCTTTAAACAAGCTCCATCACATTATACAGGTAGCCTTTGACTGGACAAACGCCCACCTTTATATGGTTGGCGATTATGAAAACAAAATCGGTGATCCAATCCTCTGGGAAGATGGTGAGACCCCAACAATGAGTGCTAAAAAGGTGAAAATAGAAGATGAGCTTAAGAAAGTTTGGAATGAACTGAAATATGAATACGATATGGGTGACGGGTGGCAGCGCTCCAGCGTAATGGAGAAAATTGAATACGGGGTTTTATTATAAAATCAATTTGAGAAAATACGAATTGTTATGACTTGTATTGGAAGAACAAAGAACTTTAAAAGGTGCAGGAATATCACGAAATTCCCGTTTTGCAAAGCCCATAGATTTCAATGGATAAAATTTGCCGGGCTGACAATTCCGTCGGTTTTTGCTTTGTACTTCGGCCTTTACAAGGAATTTATCAGACCCTTATTTTATAAAGAATCAATAACTGAATTTCTAATCAGGGTTGAAACATCAATTAATGAGAACTCAAATTTCATCGTTCCCAATAAGGTATTCAAGCCTTACCAGGAGGAAGGTAAGGTTGAAAATGAAATGCCTGATTTTTCATCCGGAAAGGATGCTGAACACGATTTGTTACTCATTACCGAATGTTATGAAAATAGTAAACATAAAGAGGCTAAGAGGATAATTGAAAAAAGATTTGATGTCAAACTTAAAACAGTTGATGATTATCTCGGTTATATTGTTTCCTCTTATTTTGGTTGTGGAAAATTCGACAAAGCTGCATACATTGTTTTAGAAAGGGACAGGGCAAGAAAGCCCTGGGATCATTCATTAAAATTGGATTTTGCCAAATGTATCCGGAATTACTACCTTGTATCCTCACTTCCAGAGGCCATTTCATTAATTGATTCAATGAAAAAGAAATACACCAGTAATTTCATATCCTGTTTTTGGGCATGTATCCCTTATGCCATTTTATGTAACATTGAACACGGTGAAAATAACAGAGAGAGAATTCGTTATGAATTTGACAACAAATCAAGGAAAGAGATGGAATACCTTTTGAAAAAATATCCGTCTGATCCTTATTGTTCATATGGTTATTATATTCTGGGAGATTTTAAGAATGCTATCGATTGCAACAAAAATTCAAGAATTATCGATTTGTGCAATTATGCGTTTGCGGAAAACATTCAAAAATTTATAATCAACAAGTATTTCATTTATGCAGTATCTTCAAAATATTCTGAAGTGTTTTTTAATCAACCGATTGCTGATAAAAAAGATCTGAAATATGTCACTGAAGCCATTAATTCATTGGTGAGTTACTATGCAGGAGATACTTTGAACGTGTACCACAATTACGTTCCGCCATTAATAGGATGGTTTTACAGTTGCACGGGAAATTATGAAAAGGCCCTGGATTGGTTAGAAGAAGTTCCGTATAGTGACGATGTATATTTCACCTTTAAAATCAACCTGTTAAAAAAAATAGATAAAGAAGCTGCTATATACTTTCTGACCGAACATAAAAATGTCAATGATCAAAATTTTGACTTTTCAAGGAACAGAAGTGAATACACATTTATAGCCATGGATTGTTTGCCGGTAAATGATTTGGCAACCTTCCTGAAAAATAAAGGGGACAAGAAAAATCGTTTGGTTATTCAATATTTTCTAAGAGAAGTAATTTCAGGTCAAATCGAACGAAGCATTCATGTTTTTCAAGCCTTAATTGAAAAAAATGCACTTCTGTCAGGAGAATTTGAAAAATACATTAAGTCAGATACAAATGCATACATGACCTTCAATACTTTTAAACAGGCTAAGTTGTATTTTGATGCATCAGGAGATCAAAAGGATTTTTCTTATAGAAAGTTGACATCGACCATTCTCTTTGAAAAGAATGTCCGATACAATAGAACCCTTGCCTTTATACTCATTCAGCAAGGATTGAAATATTTCACTTTGCAAAATCAAAAAGAATATTTGTTGTATTTAAAGATCAGGACGCTAACAGTATTGGAGCCCTTGTCAGTTGAGGAAGAGGTGCAGGAATTTCTTAAAGAATATCCTGCAGGAGAGTATGCAGATGATGTATTGGCAGAATTAATTTATGTTCAATTTAATATCCTGAAATATCCCGAAAAGGGAATCAGGAATTTACAAGTATTAATGTCGAAGTACTACGGCAGGAACGCTTGTGACAACGGATATAAAGTAATGGCTGAATACTTTTTCGAGAATGCCTATGTTGAAATCTCACCATATAATAGAAAGAATCGAAACCTGAATTATGAAATTAATAAGAAATTTCTTGTTTTGTTTCCTTTTAGCAGGTACAGAAATAAAGCGACAGAAAGAATGAATTCTGAAAAGGACGAACACGGGATATAATTTTGAGTGACATGACTGAAATTGAAGTCAAGCCACCTTTAATTTCATCACTTCAAGTTCAGCACCTTTTAACAGGCCTTCCGATCCTCTTTTCAGAACTTCTCCAGTGGTTTGTTCATCCAGATAATAATGCTCACACACATCACAAACATGTGCCGGAACCTCTTTGATCAGAATGATGGAGCCATTCTTTTCAAGGGTAACAGTTACCTTCCCCTCGTACATATTTCCTGCTTTACAAATGACACATTCCATATTATCGGTTTTTTGTTTTAAAATCTAATGACCATAGATTTTTATCTGGTTCATAAGCAGTGACCATAATACAATTTCCCGTTTCTGAATCTTTTGCAGCAAGAAGATGCAACGGCCGGTGATCGATAAATCCAAGGATAAGAAAACATGGATATGGTTTATCATCTGGATATTCGCTGATAACTTCTCCAGCATTCAAAATGAATTTCACCTCCTCCAGAGCTATATTTCTCCTGAACATTTGAGAAATAATATCAGTAGCGTTGCGTATAAATTATTAAAAGTTCTTTGAAAGTCTTGATATATCTTCGTTTGCAGAGTTTTTTAGCGATCCGAGATTAGAATTTGGTTTTGCGTTCCTTTGTTCAAAATATACAGGATGAACAAGGGAAAG
>CAIYES010000116.1 GCA_903925275.1 uncultured Bacteroidales bacterium | reverse complement strand
CGGCTGTATTTCTGAAAAAAGATGCGCTCAAAGATATCCTGTTGCAGAGCGAGCAACTCTCTTTGTACAGCACGATACTGTAATTTCCGTTAAAGATTCCCTGATCCCATTACCGGCAGATAGCGGCTTGATCAAAGCGCTCTTGGAATGCCAGGACGGGAAAGTGGTTGTAAAAGAGATTTTGGAAGTAAAGCCGGGAAAGCGGGTTGTTCCTTTCTTTTCGGTTCAGAACAATGTTCTTACCACCGGCGCAAAGATTGACAGCAGCTCGATCTATTTTGCCTGGAAAGAAACTCACATCAGGGAATCCAGAATTGAATCAAGTACCATCGAAAAGCCGGTATATAAAGTCACCGGGTTACAAAATTTCCTGATCTGGTCGGGTGGAATAGCCTGGGCGATCATTGTCATCATGGTTGGAATAAAGCTTATCCGGCTCTATCTCAAAAGGAAACTGCTGCCATGAACCAGGTTGAAATTGATGGTAAAATCTATTTCATGCCTTCAGAATGGAATGAGCTGACAAAGAAACAGGTTTTATTTGTCAGCCGCCTGTTTCAGGAACAGCACAGTGTGGTGGATTTTAAGATCAGGATGCTTTTTAATTTCCTTTCTATTCGGCAGAAAGTGTTGAAGGGCATGGACCATGAAGATGTTTACTTCCTTTGCGAAAGCCTCAATTTCCTCTTCAAAGAGGTTTCCCTGACCAAAAATCTTCTCCCTTTTCTGCGAACCGGCAAAAGAAAATACTTTGGTCCGGCGGATGCCATGATGAACTGTACCTTCGGGGAATTCACCATGGCCAATTCCCTGCTCGATTCATTTTCAAAAACCAAGGAGCAAAAGTATCTTGATGAAATGGTGGCAGTCCTTTACCGGCCCAGGAAATGGTTCTGGTTCATCCGGAAGTCCTTTACCGATAACCAGGACCCCCGAAAACTCTTTGTAAACCGGACATTGAAAAAACGGTGCAGGAGGATATCCCGACTTGATTACGAGATCAAGTACGCTGTTTTTCTTTTCTTTTCCGGAGTTTTGAATTCATTGCCGCTGTTGTATCCCTATATTTACCAAAAGCAAGGTGATACCGGGACTGAAGATAATGGTTGGGCGTCGTTGATCATCTCCCTTGCCGATGGCAAGACCGATGATAAAAGCCTTGAAACGATAATGAATTCAAACCTTTATAACGTTTTCATCGGGTTAAACAAGAAGGCAAAAGAGTATCACGAGTATATGAGCAAAATCGAATCCTATGACAGACATTAACAGCTACGTTGAGTATTTCCGCACCATTGCCCGGGAGCATAAGGAGATCAATGATTTCTACATGATGGATATCAATGAGCCGCTCGATGCCCTCCGGTCAAACATCAAGTACCCGGCACTGATCCTGACAAGCCTCTCCGGAAATTTTGAGGCTTCAAACCTGGATAACATCCTGGATTCGATCAATGGTGGGTTCCTGATCATCGGCCATCTCGATCAGATTGATGATTTTTCCGGTGAAATGCAGCTTGTTTCCAAAATGAAGCAGATCGGAACTGATGTCATTGCCAGAATGCTTTATGATTACCTGAAATGCGAACCGCTTGCTCTGAAAACCATTCCAGGATTCCATATCAATTCGGTGAGTTATGAGATGCTGGGGCCGGTGTTTGATAATGATTTTGGGATGCTTTTCTCCTTTCAGATTCAAGACGGTATTGATTTGGAATATGATCCTTCCAATTGGGGGCGGTCATAGCCTTTTTCTTTCTCTTGTGATCTTTTAAACAAATTCCTGTAAATATTCTTATGTTTTTGTAATTTGTGGAAATAATATTTCTAATATTGTATGTATGAAAGGCTATATCCCGTTGATTATCTTACAATTTTCCATTCTTCACCTCTTTAGTCAGGTTGTGACCACTAAAGGAGACAAAGTTGAAGTACGAGATGTAAATGGCAAATACATTGCCAGTGGCTATTACTCGGAAATGAATGATGCTATTGCTGGTGATAAAATTATTGTTATCTGGTATAAAAATGATAAAGTTGAAGTGAGATCACAAGAGTTGAAATATTTGTCCTCAGGCTATTACTCAGGCCTTAAAAAGATTGCCACTTCCGGGACAAATATCATTTTATATTATATGAACAAAAAAGTAGAAGTGAGGGATGCGAAGCTAAAATTCATAAGTTCTCACTATTAATTTGGGTTCTTTATCACTTTGAGTGGGTAACATAATGAGGATTGATTTTAGAAAAGTCGAGTTTTCCGGTGAGCAAATAGATAATTGCTTTGATGGTATCATATCGTCGATAACCCCGGGCTTTCGCTTTAGCAGCCTGAAAAAT
>CAIYES010000115.1 GCA_903925275.1 uncultured Bacteroidales bacterium | reverse complement strand
TTTTTCAGGCTGCTAAAGCGAAAGCCCGGGGTTATCGACGATATGATACCATCAAAGCAATTATCTATTTGCTCACCGGAAAACTCGACTTTTCTAAAATCAATCCTCATTATGTTACCCACTCAAAGTGATAAAGAACCGTAATAATCGAAAACTTGAGTTTTATATCGCATTTTGTTTTGATAGAATAGAATCCTTTGTGATTCACAAAGGATTTCAAAATAGTTTTAATTGAAAATAGATTTTTCATGAGGTTGGTGTTTTTGAGGAAAAAAACGACTTACAACGAATTGAGCGTATTGTAGTTTTATGGATTCTGGAATAATGTTTCATGAACACATAAAAAAAGGGTGCGAACCTCTGCCTTGGTCTTCAGTCGCTCTGAGGTACGCCAATACCTTGCACGTGCTGAACCTTAACAGAAGGAACACACCCATTGAGGTGCGTTCACCTTCCGGGTTCCTCTTGTGCATTTTAAATTGGCGATTTTCAGAGCAGAGAAACAGAATGAGACGCAGTTTTATGATTCGTTTGTTATTTTCTTATGACCTCCGTTTTTGGTTTATGAAATAAAAAATGGTTAAATAATTCGATTTTATTTTATGAGTATTAAACAACTATTTTTTCTTTGATGCCATTCTCAATACAAATATATCAAATTGTTTCTGAAAACCTACTTTTTACCCATTGTTTATCACAGAACACTATATCAACGCCATAAAAGGCAACGCCTCCATCCGACGGACGCATTTACCCCACCGCAACGAAGATCAATAATTGAGAACAGCAGCAACCTGTCATCCTATCGTATTTTTTAAAGCATTAATAATAGGGTTTATTGTGGAATTTATTGATCTTTGTCGAATCAACTGATTCTCGCATTATGAAAAAAGATCAATCATAGCTTACCATGCCCCTCTCCTGGAACGAAATCAAAGACCGTGCAATCCATTTTTCAAAAGAATGGGAAAATGAAACCTCCGAAGATGCCGAAGCAAAATCGTTTTGGGATGGATTTTTCAATGTATTCGGCATTCATCGCAGGAAGGTGGCCAGCTTTGAAAAGCCGGTTAAACGATTGGATGAATCAACCGGCTATATTGATCTACTTTGGAAAGGGGTGATCCTGGTTGAACATAAATCAAAGGGGAAAGACCTTGATAAAGCCCATAAACAGGCACTTGATTACTTTCCGGGACTAAAGGATTACGAACTCCCGAAATATGTACTGGTGTCAGATTTTGCCCGGTTCAGGCTTCATGACCTGGATACAGATACCCATTTTGAATTTGTGCTTCCCGAATTGTATAAGAATATCAAACATTTCGGTTTTATTGCCGGATACCAGAAGCATGAATTCAAAGAACAAGACGCTGTTAACATTCATGCAGCCGAATTGATGGGCAAACTGCATGACCGGTTAAAAGCAGTGGGTTATGAAGGCCATGCACTGGAGGTTTACCTGATCCGGTTATTGTTTTGCCTGTTTGCAGAAGATACCACCATATTTGAGCGTGACCAGCTCAGGGATTATCTCATCCATAAGACCAAAGAGGATGGCAGTGACCTGGCGCAACATCTTTCAATGCTGTTTTATGTTCTGAACACACCGAAGGAAAAACGACTGTTAAACCTGGATGAAGAACTGGCTGCTTTTTCGTATGTGAATGGTAAACTATTCGAGGAAACGCTCCCTCCGGCATCCTTCGATACATCCATGCGAAACAATTTAATGGAATGTACCTTGTTGAATTGGGGGAAAATATCTCCGGCCATCTTTGGTTCCTTGTTCCAGAGTGTGATGAACCCCGTTGAGCGCAGGAACCTGGGAGCGCATTATACCTCTGAGAAAAACATTCTGAAGGTCATAAAACCATTGTTTCTCGATGATCTTTGGAAAGAGTTCCATTCCGTGAAGGATAACCGCAGTAAACTGATCCGGTTTCATGATAAACTGGCCTCCCTGCGTTTCCTTGATCCTGCTTGTGGGTGTGGTAATTTCCTGGTTATAACTTACCGGGAATTACGGTTATTGGAATTGGAGATTATTAAAATACTACAAAAAGGACAACAGGTATTTGATATTGGAGAACTGCTAAAACTCGATGTTGACCGGTTCTATGGCATCGAGATTGAGGAATTCCCTTCTCAGATTGCCCAGGTTGCCCTGTGGCTGATGGATCACCAGATGAACATGCTGGTAAGTGAGGAATTCGGGCAGTATTTTGTAAGGCTTCCCCTGCGCAAAAGTCCGAACATCATCTGCGGCAATGCTTTGCGGGTTGACTGGCAAAGTCTGATTGAACCAATTCCCTGGGAGCAGGGGGAACAGCGGTTTGATTATATTTTCGGGAATCCACCATTTATTGGTTCCAGAATAATGGATAAAGAACAAAAAAAATGCTTATTCAATGTTTTTGATAATGTAAAGGATATAGGAGAGCTG
The DNA here is from genome assembly GCA_903925275.1 of uncultured Bacteroidales bacterium. Classification (GTDB taxonomy): domain Bacteria; phylum Bacteroidota; class Bacteroidia; order Bacteroidales; family FEN-979; genus CAIVAT01. The sequence continues at coordinate 6,014 of CAIYES010000115.1, read as the reverse complement.
GATTTTGTAGCAGGATGGTATATTAAAGCAGCAAAGTATATTCAAAATACCCAAATAAAAGTTGCTTTTGTTTCGACCAATTCTATAGTTCAGGGATTACAAACAAATATTCTTTGGAGCCAAATGCTTAACATCTATAGTGTTAAAATTCACTTTGCACATAGAACATTTAAGTGGATGAATGAAGCAAAGGGAAATGCTGCGGTTTATTGCGTCATAATTGGGTTTGCCAATTATGACACTACTAATAAAGTTGTTTTTGATTATGAGGATATAAAGGGTGAACCACTTGAAATTAAAGTAAAAAATATTAACCCATATTTAATTGATGCCCCTGATGTTTTAATTAAAACCAGATCTAATCCAGTTTGTAATGTGCCTGCTATGAATTTTGGCAATATGCCTGCTGATGGTGGAAAATTATTATTTACAACAGAAGAAAAGAACAAATTTATCAGCCAAGAACCTGGCGCTAATACGTTCTTTAAGCCATTTATCTCAGCACATGAGTTTATTAACGGGAAGCAAAGATGGTGTTTGTGGTTAAAGGGTATTGCTCCAGATGAATTAAGGAAATTGAAATTAGTCATGGAACGAATTGCAGAGGTAAAAAAAATCAGAATTACATCTTCCAGACCACAATTAGCAGAATTTCCTCATTTATTTGCCCAAATTACACAACCAGAAAATGTTTCATATATTTTAATTCCAAGGCACAGTTCAGAAAACCGGAAATATATTCCGACGGGTATTTTCGACTCTCAAAGTGTTGCTGCTGATAGTTGCTTAATTATACCAAATGGCAACATGTTTAACTTTGGTACGATCAATTCTCTAATGCACATGGCATGGGTTAAGCATGTATGCGGAAGACTGAAAAGTGATTTCCGCTATTCAAAAGACATTGTTTACAACAACTTCCCCTGGCCCGAAGCCCCAACCGAAAAGCAAACAAAAACCGTTGAAGAAGCCGCCCAAAAAGTGCTTGATACCAGGGCGAAATATCCCGGCAGTTGCCTGGCCGATCTGTACGATCCTCTGACCATGCCGCCCGACCTTGTTAAAGCGCACCAGGAGCTTGATAAAGCCGTTGATCTTTGTTACCGGCCACAACCATTTGTGAATGAAACAAAGAGGATAGAATACCTGTTTGAATTATATGACCGGTATACGGCGGGGTTGTTTGCAGTGGAGAAGAAGACTAAACGACCGAAGTTATCCTAAAAAAACAATGACGGGTTTATGCCAGCGAACCCGTCATTGTTTCAAAAAAGAGCTTTCTTATTAATCATCATCATCGACATTATCCTCATTGATGTCGCCAAGGTCATCATCGTCATCAGGATCAGGTTCTACGACATATTCCTGATAAGTTTCCCATTCTGTACCTTTAAATGTGTCGTCGTCGATATTTCTGACCATCAGCGTGACGAATCCGGATTCTATTTCAGAATCTTCATCCTCCATCGCTTCAATCAGGTCATTTTTTGCCTTATAATAGGCTTTCAGGGCAGCACGCTCATAAGCAATGATTTCATAGCTGCCATCATCGGTGATAAGCTTGAATTGTTTTGTCATGGTTGTAGGAATTAATTTATTTGCTGTTTTCATAAAGTTGATCTTTTATAAACTAAAGCAAAACTACATCCGCTGATTTTCTTTATCCCATGAGTTTACCCGATACGTCATGTTAATGTCGAATATGCTTGATAATGTATAATAATGCGACTTGTCAGAATAAAAACTCAAAGAATTTGACAACATCACAGGAACCCGATCACTTTTAGTCTTATCCCTGGTGCCGGTTTTTTTGACAGGTATATTTTCTTCTTAACAAGATACCAGCCATGTAGTATATTTACCTGATGATGAAATACTTTAGTAACGTTTCATCCTCTGGAATACCAAGATGAGCTAATATGATCTGTGCAAGGAGCGGTGTTAACGCTTTCCGTGGAGTAAATCCAGCGTTTTGAAGTTCCTTTTGAATCGGGAGAATGTTTCTTTTCAGTTTTACCACGTTCCATCCGTATGATTTCGCAATTGAAATCAGGGTGATTTTCGGGAAGTTCGCTATATATTCTGTGTCGCCAATAAATTCAGCGATCAAATTAAAATCACAAGGGAAGATTTTTCGTATACGGCCATCTTTGAGATATGACAATTTCCCTTCGATCAAAGGGCTGATCATTTTCCGGAATGTTTTACGATCCCGTTGATAACATGCTGCCACCTGGCCTAATGTTAGGGCATCCTTAAATGGAATCCTGTTCATGTCCTAATAAGTTTTTACGGATTAACCTGGCCTGATTTGGAGTGAGCAGTTTTGCAGATAAGCGGTTGTTTTTTATTGTAAATCCATCTTCCTGTAATTGATTCAAAAGCCCTTCCTTTCTCAGTATCGTTCGTTTCAACGTTGTTACACACACGCCAAATTCACTTGCCATCTCCGAGAAGCCAATGAACCGATTCATTTGGGCTTTAATGGTTTTTTCCATGGTTTTCTTTTCATGGTTTTACGGGAGGAAGACCCAAATACTTTTCAATGATTTCTACTTCGCCAGGAAAAAACATTTTTCGCCACTTTGTATAGTTAAATTTCATACAGAGTTCATCAATCAGTCCTTCCACCTGATTAATTCGTTTATTAAACGTAATCCGGGTAATGCCATACCTTTTTGCCATGTCACTTTTATAAATCATTACGCCATCCTGGCGTTTTAAAGTCAAAATAAGGTGTTCAATGGCCTGTATGTCTTCTATAACCAGGCAAGCAGGAAGTATAAATTCTTGTAATATTTTTATTTGCCGTTGTCTCATAATTTTTTCATTATTAATTTCTGCATAAGCATTTCATTGAAATCTTTGTGATCCGGATATAGCAAGGGTGCAAAATCAGTTACATTCGCAAATCGTTCAAGGATTATTTCTGTGCCCTTCCTGCCTGCCGGATCATTGTCCAGGTAAATGTGTAGCCGCTGGATAATGCTCAATGTCGCTAAAATATTGGGTAAATAGGCAAGTGAGTTTAATATGATGGTTTGATTTGCAGGAGAATGTCCAAAAAGTGTACATGCAGAAAGGTAATCCATAAAACCTTCAAAAATATTTATGATATCATTTTTCCCAGGTATCGTTGTAATGAATTTGGGTGAGGTTGATCCTTTAAAAGAACGGTTCCGCAACTCATAACCATTATGATCATTGCAGAATGCCAGTGCAAAGAACTGCCGGCCATAAAGCGAAAAAATTCCTTCCTGGATAAACTTTCTGGCGAATTTCAAAGAAATTGCACGGGAATGAATGTACTGTATCAATGCTGGGTGTTTAATTTCCTGGATTCTGGTAATAATGATCTTACCGGGAATAGCTATAGGGGATTCCTTTTCAGGTTGATGCTGGTCAAAGGAAAAAAAACAGGAAGAAAGTTTCCGAACGGCGGCAGATGTGTCGCATCTTTCCATTTTCTCTACCAGGGTAATAACATCCCCTCCTTCACCTGTACCGAAATCATACCATACGTTTTTGCCAAGGTGTACCTTGAAGCTTGGTGTATGCTCTTCGCGTAATGGAGAAAGGAACCATGCATCATTTAGCATTTCTTTAGTGGGATTAATTCCTTTAACATGAAGATAATCAACAATGTGTATTCTTTTTGCTTCCGTGATATTCATTGTTTCTTTTTGTTTTGGCCAGTATTTACTATCGTTTCCGGATGTTTATTGAAAAATATTTAATATCTATCTCAAAGTAGCCACTGTCTACGGTGACTACGTGGCTACATTTCTCCATTTTTGTAGCCACGTAGCCACCATGTAGCCACCATCAAAAAACAAGGTGGCTACACTGAAAACCCCTATCAATAAATAGTATTGGATGATTGTAGCCATGTAGCCAGCAAGGTTTAATAAATTGTTATTAATATTTAATATAATAGCCCCGCCTGGGCTGTTTTTGGTCGGATAATTCAACATCTTTTCGCTTGCTTGTTCTCTCAAATCCCAACGCTTTCAGGGCTTTCCCAAGTTGATCTGTTGAAAATTTAAATTGGTGTTGCGTTTTTTCGTTTAAGAGGATTAAAATCTCACTGGTGTTTTTAAACTCGTCTCCATCATTGCCTGGTTGTAGCCACGTTTGAACTGCCTCAAATTCATTGGTTATTTTCTGATATTGCTGATTTCTTTTTTCATTGTCCCGGATTTCATCTGCTGTAAGCTGGTATTTGAATCCGGATTTATACAGTGAATAGGCATGACTCCAAACAAAATCAATAGGTACGTTTCTGTAATTTTTGCCATGATTTGGCTCCTCTTTGTTTATCCCGGTAATTTCAAAACAGAGCCATCTAACACTTCCTGTACTATCGCTTAAAAACATATCTTCATTTGTGGAACCAACAAATGAGCATCTCCGGGTATCTGTTTGCGATTTTCTGGCGTATGGATGCCGTACCTTGACCCTGTCTTTACTGAATAAACTTTTCAGATAGTTTATTTCAAATTTTGTCATGGTAGAGAGTTCGTCCAAATTGATCATGAAATTCTGAACCAGAGCTATTTGTCCATCTTTATCATTGGAGATGTTTTCCGTAAAATAATTATTGAGTACAGGTGGACACAAGTATCGACAAAATGAGCTTTTTCCTGTGCCTTGAACTGCTCCAACCATGATAAAAGCATGTTTGTTAAAAACATGGTCGTCTAATGCACAGGCAATTGTTCTGACAATCATTTTCCGGAAATGGTGATTAAATTGGGTTTGGTCAACTGCCTGGACATGATTTGCAAGCATTGATATATAATCCGTTTTACCGTCCCAGGGCGGAAGGTTGGTAAAATATTCCTTTATGGGATTATATCCCTCAATGAAGTCGCTATTCAACAACGCACAAAGATTTCCAAATGAAATATTATAACCAGCACTCAGCAGTTTGATAAAAACAGAGTTTTCGTTGAGAACCGTATAATCTGATTCTTTTTTTATGCGCCCTTCTACCTGATATGTTATTTCATTTAATCGTAAATCATACCAGTTTTGAAGAACATTCTTCACTTCAACAATTGGATATGTTTTTGATCCTTTGTTTTTAACAGCTTTACTTTTGCCACGCAATACTTTTGGGTTTTTTTTCCTTTCAACAGCAGCGTTTTTTTCGTTGTTTGGCAATGGTTTTAAACTTTCTTTGGCAAGAATTGCCGGATTTTGTGTTTTATGGCTTAATTTTGTCATCGCGATTAAAAAATTTTTTAAAAAATAAAGGCACTGGTTCGTACCCGGTGCCTTTTCATTTATATTATACAGACAGAGTATTCTTGTCGGAATTGTGGTAGTTTAGAAATTGATTACCTATTAACATGCTCTGTAAGGATTAATGTTGAATGAATATTTGGTTAGTGAAGCTATAATTCAATTGCATTTATTTTCTTTTGATAGGATTCTTTTCCTTTCTTACTGGTTTATTATAGTTTACTTTATTTTGCAACACCCGGTTTTGTAAAAAGCAATCACTTTTGATTCAAAAACCGAACAAATACAAGTGAATTAGCTCTTTTTTCTTTTTCGTGGCGGGTTCACCTGACGTTCTGTTCCCTCTTTAGTATAAATGTCAATCAAATCTTTGCGGTAAACATATCGCTTGCCAACTTTTACGCTGGGAATATTGTGTTTATCGCGGAATCTTCCCCAATAAACCTTATTTTTTATCCCAAATATCTCCATGACCTCTGTTTCTTTTAAGAAGATTTCTTTAGGGGGGATAATATTAACATCATTTATATCAGCTTGCCCTGACCAATGATTTTTCAGCTTGTCAAATAATGCGTAAAACGCATCCGATGCAATTACGATCACTTCCATTGATTCAATATTTGATGTCAGTAGCGTTGCGTATAAATTATTAAAAGTTCTTTGAAAGTCTTGATATATCTTCGTTTGCAGAGTTTTTTAGCGATCCGAGATTAGAATTTGGTTTTGCGTTCCTTTGTTCAAAATATACAGGATGAACAAGGGAAAGA
>CAIYES010000114.1 GCA_903925275.1 uncultured Bacteroidales bacterium | reverse complement strand
TCATATACAATCTTTGGCAGTACCCGCTTCAAATCCCTGAAGTACATCTCTCCGAGAATCTTTCTGTTTTGTAATGCAGAAGCTTCCATGTAACAATATCTTGTCGGGAATTTCTTTGACAACTCCTGGTATTCAAAAACCCAGTCACCATCCGGGGTCAATGGCATTGTTCCCAGGAACAATGTGCCATGATGGAAACGCAGATGACCAAACCGGTCCCGGTTCCCACGGTTTGCAGGCAGAACATCGGCATCAATGGCCGATTTTCGCAGCTTCGTACATTCATCAAAGATCATCCCGTCATAGGATCCTGAACGTGCCATCTCCGGACGGTCAAAGGAATTGAACTCAACGACAAAGCCGTTATAGAATTGGATACAGTTGGTATAATCCAACGGCGGTGCATAAGGTTCCGGCCATTCGTACTTCTTTGGGGCTTTGTGACCAACAAAGTAATGAATGCCACGGTAGAGACCACGGCGTTCAAAGTGGTCGATGATCGGGGGCAGGGATTTTGTCCGGATGTGAAAATAAGTAAGGCCATTGAGGGAAATTTTTCCCCGGGGCATGGCCACGAAATATTTGATGATCTCTTCAGCGATGATCGTTGTCTTTCCGACTCCCCTGCCACCAATGAATACCTTATGCGGACTGTTGGAAAGCTGGATGGCCACCTGCGGATCGTTTAAAAAAGGGGCTGGATTTACGTCAGTCTGTAACATCTTCGTAGGTGGTATCATCGGCCAACAGAATATTCTTGTATTCAGCAATGGGTGAAGCGTCAATCAATGCCATCACCTTTTCGTTCAGCTTCAGCAGCGCCTCCTGGGCTTTGGGATCGATGAGCTTGAAATACTCTGAAGTTAGAAAACTGTAGTTGATTGACAGCAATTGCACCGGCGGCTGAATCTTGGAGGGATCGGGCAGTTCCATATCCTCTTTGTCCAGGTTGTTGGCCTTGATGATTTTATCCAGGGCTTTGTCTTTCGCCCTGAAATCATTCATGACAGAAGCTTTGCGATAATCCTCGATCGCCCATTCTGTGACCATGTTTCTGATGGCTTGGCGATCCATTCCACGGACAGGACCGAAACACCGGGTGCAATTGTAGACATCCCGGTAAGCCTGGGCTTCAGAGATATCATGCGTTTTCATAAGCATGGTGACAACCTCACGCGAAACACCTCGCTGGTTATTTAGCATGGAGTAAGCTGCAAACCAGCGACAACGGACTTTCTCATCATGCTCGGATAATTTTATATTTCCCGAGAGGTAATATACCTTGATCCGTTCAAGTATGGTATCTGATGTAAGGCTCTTCATAAATCATTGGCTTTAGCATTTTCAATCAGTTTCATGGCGAATGTCTGGGCCGGTGATGAACCATTTTGAGCCAGGTCAAATATTCCTTTGCGAATTTCAGCTTCACGCTTTAATCTTCCACGCTGGAATGCCCTGAAGACAGGATTATCCTGCTCTTCCAAAACAGTGTGCAATTGCACCGGGTCCACCTCCAGGATAACGGCAATTTCATCTTTCGTAAACATCAGCGAAGCATAGTTTTCAACTTCGGTGATGAAGGATTCATTTTGATCGATCAAGGGCGCTTGTATTTGCGAGTTCATTTAAAATCCAGTCCCGGTGAAATGCTGCCACTGTTTTATCGCAGCACAAAACACCGGCTTCAATGCGGGGGTTGCGGGTATAGTTTGCCGATCCTACCACGCTGATCCCCCAGTTGTCGTTTTCAATGACCGTGACCTTGGCATGGCACTTGGCAGCTTTGATATCGGTGGTGATCTTTTGCAGGAACTGAAGTTCAGCAGGTTTACGGATTCCGTTACGATAATCGAATATCCCTTTGAGTTCAAGGATCAGTCCGTGTTCAATGAACTGATACAACTGACGGATGGCATACTCTGAGATTGCCCAGGTGGTAAAATAGACCCTGGCCGGTCCGGTTTGTTCCAGGAGAAAAAAAAGCAGGTCGTGGGTTGACCAGTCGCCCAAGGAGGCATAATGCACACTCTGACCCTCGGCAACCTGCCCAAAAACCTGGTGAAGCTTCTCATTTGCTTTACCAATGGTCAAAAGATTTGAACCTGTAAATGGAATTGAACCGGACTTTGGTCTGTCCGGTTTTTTCTTTACCAGATCTTCGGTCGAAAACAGGCTCATTTATTTAGCCTTTCCGTTATTTCATCCAGTTCCAGTTGGAATTTATCCAACAACTCCTGGTTCCTGGGCAATGTTTTGAGTTTTTTTGTATCAGCCACCAGGCGTTTGTATCTGGCGATATAGGTACGAACATTATTCTGCCGGATGATCAGTTCAGCTTCACCCATTTCAGAAACCTTCTTGGGTTCATCATTGACCGGGTCCGGGGGGATCACACCATTTGTCTCATAATGAGCAATCCTTTCTGTGATCTCCTTCAGATTGTCATCGATGTCCAGTATTCGAAAAGCAATTTCTTTTCGCTCCTGGATTTCCCGGTATGGAAGAACAGCATGAAGGTTATCGAGCATCTTGTAGCACATTTTCTGCTCCGATCGAAGTCTGTCAATAGTAGTAACCTCCGTAGGCATTGGCTGCTCTGGTTTTGAAGTTACCGGCAATGCCTGATGTGTCACTGAAGCAGTAATTTTCTCAGAGGCCGCCAAATGCTTGGCAATTTTGCTAAGTTCATACGAAAGAGTCAACCGGTTTTTCACGGTTGCTCCCCCAATGCGCAGCATTCTGCCGATTTTAGTATTGTGGGTGTAGCGTTCAAAGAGGGCAAGACCGGTTAGGTAATCCTGGTCAGCCTTCATCCAAAAAAGAATTTCATTGTTCATGCAGCGAAGATATCGCTGCAATTGCAGTGATTAAAGGACATAAAAAATGCTTGCTAAGTTTTTAGCAAGCATTTTGTACTCTCATTAATCCAAACGTTTTGCAGCTACCCGAAGGCGTAACTTTTATCACAAAACTTGATTTGAAAAACGAATGTTTGATTAACCTAAAAACTGTCTTTGGAACACGAAACCCCGACTTTTGAATAGTTGCTGTTAGGCCCTACTGCTTTTGTCAGTTTGTTAAAAATGGAAACCACTCGCTTGTCATATTTTCTTTGTTTAACATTCCACTATGTCCGCTTTTAGATTTTAGAACTGCAATGAAATTATAGTCTTTACTAAAGCCATTTCTTCCAGCATATCCAATCCACTTTTGAAAGCATATTTTTCTTAATATTTTTGCAATTAAAACGGCTCCGTCATTTGTGCTTTGTTCAATCAAAACGTCGCCGATTTGATTTCCTTTTTTTAGTTTATTCCAATCATAGTTAACATCTAAAATATTTCCTGCTAAAATAATCTTATCGCAAATAAAATTCTCATTTTCTTGTATTGCTGTTCCAGTAATATAAGTCCCGAAACTATGAGCGACTAAGCATTTGCGCTCGCAATTTCCATAAGTATCTAAAATTTCATTGTAGCGATTGACAAATTTTTCAATAGCTTTTTTCCTAGATTTTTGTATAAAAAATTTCACCTTAAATGTTCCATAATCCCAAGGTAATAAGACGAACTGAATGTTTGTGTTTCTTTGATTGCTCGACATTACCTCAGTTAAATCGTCTTTCCACGCACCACGTGTATTAAATCCGTGTGTGTAAAACAACAAATAGTCAATTTTTTTCGGTTCCTGTGCTAATTTGTATGTATTAATAAAACTGACCTTTTGAGAGTCAAGTTGATTCATTAAATTTAACAAATGTTCAGAAAGTGTGAATTCGTATAAAGTCTGCCAAGAGTTTAATGATTTTTCAAGAACGTGTTTAATTAATTGATTAGTTTTTTCATATCCCTCCTTGTATGTTTTGTCAGAAGAAATATTCATAACCTCGTTCGCATACTCACAGCTTTGCAATAATCCTTTTATAGTTTGTCGTTCTAGAAACTCCTTTTCTTCAATGTCCGTTTGTAAAATGCCTACTTGACATTGTGAAATATTAAACTTTAAAATGTAATAGTTTAAGAAATGATTAGTTAAAAAATCCTCAGGTAATTCTTCTTTTTTTCGGGTATTGTATATTTCTTCAGTGCGTCTAAAATAGAAAAGGGCCTTTTTATATTCGTCATTATCAAAATAACTTTTTCCTATTGGAAAGTATCTATGAGTTTCAGCTGTGATTCTGTGGTCAACCAAAAACTTATACCAATTTATAATTTTTTCATCTTGAATGTCTTCTTTGTTGTAATTGTTAATAATATTGTCAATTGTTGACAATTGTTGAATGCTTATATCCTGACATTTTGTGAATTCTTTTTTCTTTAACGCGTAAGCAAATTGGCAATCTAAACTTTCGTAACGATAGATTGCAGATAAGAAATCTTTTTGTATTTGACTTATTTCTGTCGATGTAATGCAGTTTTCATATGCTTTGTCATATAGTTTTTGAGCATCAACATATAACTCAAACAAGTCAACTTGACTATTTGCTTTATTCTTTAATTCAGACGCTTGTTGAGTTATTTTATTTATGTCGTCAATATTCATAAGTTGATTGTTGTTTGTTTCGTTCCAGCATTAGGCATAACGATTGGATACACTGAACAGAATGCGGTTTTTTTATACGACGTAAAATTACAACAATTTCAATACGTTGATCAAACCACACAAAAAAGCCTGCCAGATCGCTCCGACAGGCTTTCAACTAACCTACTTATGAAAACAGCTACAACGCTTCTTAATTAAATTACTGGCGGATTGGGATCCATTATCAGTAAGCCTTCATAAAAGGCCATAGGAGAACCCTGTTTGCACAGGAACCCGAACTTGTGGCCTTTATCTTTGTCGATCTCCTCGCCCCAGGTGGTTTCGATGGTCTCGATGTGCACCAGGTTGCAGGGTTCACCGATCAGGTAACGCTTATTTGAGGCGCAGTTCTGAATGATCACGATCCCTTTGAAGTCGATGCCGAAGTTCTGAATCCATTTCTGAACGGCCTTCTCAATACCAGGGTAGAACCCTTCCAAACCAATCTCGTACCCGCCGCAGTCCTGGTTGGACCCTTTGAGCTTTTTCTGTGACGGTTTGATCGTTCCCTGAGTCATGTAGAAACTGTGCATGAATTTGCCCGTCTTCATGGCGATGTCGGCGGCCATGGTCACTCCATCGGTGTCCCTTTGCGGAAAGGTATCCCAGTCGATATCTGCTTCCTGGATCAGGATGATCTCGGATTTTATTCCGCCGCCACCTCCGGCATTTCTCACGGTGGGTTTTGCAAGGTCAAAAAGTGATATGCTCATATTTTTTTGTTTTTTATGGGTTAAGCAGGAACGTAAGCGAAAACAGCTTCTTCAATACCGAAGCCTACTGATTCGTACCAGTCGGCAAAAACCTTGATCTGACGATCAACGCTTTCGATTGAAATATTGGAGGCGCCATTGTTCCGATTCATCAGTCGGATAAAGTTTTCCTTGGGCGTGGTGAAGATGAGGTTTTCGCCAGCCATGGATGGCAACGGAGTCAGGGTAAGGTTAGTACCTTCAAGCATGGTTGTCATGCCATCGTAATTCGTGTCGGTACCATGGAGGTCGCGGCGTTTTTTGTGATAAGCCGCAAACCATTTGCGCGACAGGAAAATGTTCATCGCCATAT
>CAIYES010000113.1 GCA_903925275.1 uncultured Bacteroidales bacterium | reverse complement strand
ATACAGAACCAGACTATTGACTGATGTCATTGCATCATAGATATAACGGTTTTCACTGCACGGGGCAACGCTTAAAATTAGCACTTTTCTTTAGTTATTCTTTTTGGGGCCATATCTCGCCATACTGAGGGACTATTGAATTAGCCCCCGGATACGCCTATACCCTGGTATTCCTGAAAAATTTCTACCTTACAGCCGCTGTTTTCCCAGGTGTAGCAGCGCAGTTTTCATCATTCAGCAATGAACTTTCCGATTATACTGATTTTGCATTTGCCTTTCAACTTAGTGGCCGGTTCGCTCTTGGCTATAATTCGGATAAATGGTTTCTCGGGGCGAGCGTTCAAACGGGTTTCAATGAAATTCCCGAAAAGCTTAACAATACATTGTTTAGCTACGATGTGGCACAATTTCGCCTGTGGGGTGGTACCCGGTTTGACATTTTCAGGAAAAAGAAAAAAAATCCCATCGCTTATTGACATAAATGTTGGCGATATCTAAACAATATCAATAAACAGGAACCTATTTAAAGTTGAAATACCTATTTTTGAAGGGAAATGAATGTATTAGGATTGTAACACCTATGTTGACTTTCTTAAAAAATATCCAATTTTTACTGACAGGGCTTCTGGTGCTGGTTCAGATCGATGCATCAGGCCAGGATGATACATTAGCTCCCAAGCCGCTTAGTTCTATTCCCCGCGATGAGAGGACTCTTTCCACTATTCCGGATAAGGCCTATTTTAAATCTTGGCTCACAGATGGAAGGGACATTGCCATTTCTCCTTACCGGTGGAATAAATATCAATGGATTGCATTTTCCGGAGTAACAGTTGCTACAGCATTGTTATTTACCCAGGATGCGTACATTCAGAAAGTAGTTCAGAAAAACCAGAATCCTTTTATGGACAATGCCGCAAAATATGGTTTGGAGCGTTTGGGCAGCGGTCTCTACACCCTCCCTGCGCTGGGACTTCTTTATGGCGTGGGTGCAATCCTGAAAAACGACAAAGCACGCTACACTGCCTTAAAAGGTTTCGAAGCTTATGTGTTGGGTTTTGTTTCAGCCCAGGTACTGAAACAACTTACCCACCGTCACAGGCCTTATCAGGATGATCCGCCTAATCCGTTTTTATGGGATGGCCCTTTGGGCATGTTCAGTAAAGGTGCATTTCACCCATTCAGTAACAGTTCCTTTCCTTCCGGACATTCCACGGTTGTTTTTGCAATTGCAACGGTGGTTGCTACTTCATATACAAGAACTGTTTGGGTTCCCATCGTTTGTTACACTTTTGCAGGACTTACTGCGGCGTCGCGCGTTTATCAGAATGATCACTGGTTTTCGGATGTGTTTGCAGGTGCGGCATTGGGATTTGCCATCGGCAGAACGATCATGAATAACCATATTAAAAAATTAAAGGTCCTTCCGATCAGCCATACGGGGGTAGGGGTAATGCTGATATATCAGTTATAATATCCTCTCCGCTGCTTGTCCTCCAGGAAAATCAACAAAAATATTCTCTGTTCTGTGCTCACAGAATGTTTGGCAGGGAAATCAGGAAGGTACCGGTTGCTATAATACATGTAGTTTTCAACTCCCACACTCAGAAATTTATATAACTTCACTGTAATTCTTGGTTTCAATATATGCACTAAATTATTTCCATTGTCGCCGATATAGGTGCGAATCCAGTAAAAATTATAAATCAGGGAAGCAGTAGCGTATTTACCAAGATTAAAGGTGCTTTCAAACTTTGCCTCCATTCCGCCGCCATAATTATAATCCCTGACCTGGGTAGTGTCTGGACCAAACCGTGTGCTGTTACCTGCAAAAGGAACAAGCGCAAGATGGATACTGGTATAAAGATTACTTGTCTTGCTTACCGGGTACTTGGTAATCACTCCACCGCCGAAACCGATGGTGCCTAACTCAAATGTTTTATTATCCCAATAATCATAATATTGGAATCCCCCGGTAAGTAATGCCATTTTTCCCAGTTGATAGTTTTTGCCGAACAAAATTCCATATCCGATAATATTATCAACAAATTTTCTTCCCACACCAATATTCATATCTCCCCTGAGTTTAAAAAAATCAAAAGGCTTGCGTGACCTGAGTTCAAAGGGATTTCCATAATCAAGCTGAAGGTTGATCATCGGATTATAAGTGCCTTTTCCGAAAAGGCTCGTACCTTCAACATTTAACTTGCGTAATCCTGCATATATGGATATGTTAACCGGTTCTTTTTCATAAACCTCTTTGTTGGTTCTCCTGAACGACTTTCCCTGGATCAGCCTGTTTAACCCTCTTATAGGATCAATTAATCCGGCTGCAATTTCACGGAAAACCCTTTGTGTTCCTCTTGTGCGGTCGTCGAGAATATTAGAACTTATCCGGTAAAGTATTTCTCCGAGGAATGCTCCGTTGATTGGTGTATTGATAATATCGTTATAGGATGGACGTGTATTTTCTCCGAAATATTCCCACATCAGACTACCGGCAATTGCAAACGAAAATGATTGATAGAACTTATATCCATTCGAACGACCGGCATTAAAATAGAGTGTTCCGGAATAGGGATGGCCGATAAAATTCACACCGAACCTGTCACGGTCCCATTCCCATCCATTTTTGAAATTATTTTTCCAGGTTTGGAGTCCTATCCGCGCATAATCAGCATTTAACACGTACCTGTCCAATGCCCAGGTTAATACTACAGACCCCAAAACTTCAGTAGCAGGGATCCAGAGGGGATATTTTTTATTATACTCCTGATCGTCATCGAGCAAATCCCCGTATTTATTTTGAAGGGACGTGTCGACGAGGGCACTTTTTGCCGGCTCATTGCCTGATGAATCAGAAAGCAATCTGACTTTTACATCATCAATCTTCTCGATTTGCTTTTCTCTGGTGACTTTGCCGGCCACGATCGTATCATTGGGAGCTACTTTTCCGGGTTTCTGGGGAGGAACATCCTGTCCAAACAGAAATGGGGAGGCAAAAAGCAAAAAACCTGAAATATATGCTGCTTTCATTGTCTGCAGAATTGTTTGAAAGGAAAATTCATAATAACGTGCATGCTTTTAAGGAAGACTTTCATTATCAACTATTTTCGGCCATTATGTTTGCCATTGTCATGATGCCCGCCACCGTCCTGTTGTTCAATAATGACGAATGGTTTCTGAGGATGGCGGCCCTGAGGTACAGCCAGACACGAAGTCAGCAGCGAAGAAAATGCGATTATCATGAGAAAGAACAGGAATTTCACTAAAGTGCGTGTAAATCTGTCTTTTTTTGTTTCTCTAATGGGGCTGTGTTCAACTATATGATGAATAATTGTTGTTTTCATTGTTCTGATGGTTATTTATTTTTTTTAGTAGGTATGATGAAAAGTGGTAATGTTGTTTGATGCAACACTTTTTCAGTAACGCTTCCCAGGAGTATTTCATCCAGCCACCTCCGGCTGTGAGAACCCATTACAATAACATCCGCATGCAAGTCTTTTGCCGTCTTTAGTATCGATTCGGCAAAATCACCCTCTTTGATATGGGTTTGAATGGTGTCATCATCAAGATGTTTTTTTGTTTTTTCAAGAAAATGTTGAGATGTTTTCTTCAGTTCGTCAACACTGTCAAAAATAAATGGCTCCATATCCATATATCCTGAAAACCCCATTATCGGCGAATATTCAGTTGCAGAATAATAAATCGGATCGGCTATTACATGCAGCAAAATGACTTCAGCCTTCATGGCTTTGGCCATTGAAAAACCTACTTCTGCTACTTTTTGCGCGGTTGGATTATAATCCAGGGCAATCAATACTTTTTTTATTTCCTTTGTTTTCATTTGTTTATAAGTTAATGTTCAAGGTGTGTTTTACAGATGTAAAATGTTTATTTCTGCCAATGCCTTCCAAATAGGTTCGTTGGTAAGATTGTTCCCTGCCGGGATTGAATGGGCATTCAGATTCAGAGAACTAAATTAGGTACCTTTATCAGGGTTTGTGTTATATAACTTTTGAAATGAGTTACATCATTCACACATTTTCGAAAGGAATTCTTCAGTAGGATATTCAGAATTACCTGAAAACAGGTAAAAGCTACCTTGGGGAGCAGGTGCTTCCCCATGGTTTAATCGAAAATAACTTATAGGTGAACGGGTCAATCTTGTTTCCTCTCTGTCGGAGTGTTGCAATCATCTACCGAAAGACTGTAAAAGTTATTCTCATCATTTTCTTCATTTTCATCAAATTCCTTATCAAAAGCCAATTCTGAAAAGGATCCGGAATAGCCAGGCATCTGCCACCTGGACTGATTCATGCGGTCAACCTGTGTTTTCATCTGCCTTCATAAATTAAGAAACTAAATTATGAACACATCAACAGAAATGTGTTATATAATTTTTGAAAAAATTTACATATTTCACACATTTTGAAAACCTCGCTGCCCAGTGTCGAGGAGATTCATTAGAATAATTCAGAAGAAAAAAGGGTCAAATCATGAATAGAGGATCATATTTCTGTTAACGGAACCATGGTGGTAAAAATAATATTCCAGGATTTAGTCAGGATGATTCTGCTTTTTATAGCCTGTAATATCTAGTACCGCCAGAAGGCATTTACGGTCATCACCGGTAACGATGCCTTCCAGGTAAACCAGGCATTGAGGAGTTTTGTCATCACCAAGCATCACTTCGCACGATTCTTTAGACAAACTGGTATAGACTTTACTAAAAAAAGCATTAAATACCGGTTTCGACTTATCTGAAACGAATAACTTAAAGTTGCTGTTTACCAAAGCAAAGCGTTTGTCTCCAAGTAATTCGGCACCAGTGAAGTTGAGTTCGCAGATACTGCCATCGCAATCGAGGGTAAAATAACCCATCGGCGCAAAATCGTACAACATGGTATATTTTTTCAGCGCAGTTTCTGCTGTTTCATATGCCTGGCGTAACTCTTCGTTCTGCATTTCTAATTCTATCTGATGAACCTGCAGCTCGTGCATGAGCTTTTTTATGTCAGTTTCCATGGATTGCTTGCCAACCTTTTTTGTTGTCTCTTTCAGCTGTTCTTCGGCTTTATTGCGGAGTATCTGGGCATCCGTAAGATCTTGTTCTTCGCTATTCATCTGCGTGGTTTTTATTTTCTAATAAGAATCGTACCTGCAGCTATTGTCAGATTGACGGGCACAATATTCAAATACCATCCAACATTTTTCATATTACATCCAACTGCCTAAGATCAGCTTGGTCGATAAAAGTGATGACCAAACCGTCTATTCTAACCACGAAGGTACGCTAAAGCATGATGCGAATTGAAAACCATCAGCCATCATCGCCACTATTTTACTATTCTGCCATTATGCATTTGCCTTTTTTACATCCGGTCCATGTACCAGTTTAATTCTTTTTCCATTTTTTTGTAACGGAAAATGGCGGTGATGATTTTTTGTAAACGCATGAAGGCTGTTTCACTTTTCACTACATAATCAAAAGCCCTGTGATGCATACAGTTTACTGCCACGTCAATTTTATCCTGAGACGAAAGTATCACAACGGGAATATCCGGATTGTATGCTTTTATTTTATCCAGTGTTTCTATTCCGTTCATCGCGTTTTTCTCAATTCCGTCAAGAAAATAATCGAGGATAATTACATCCGGGTCATGTGATAAATTCAATAAACAAAGTTCGCCGGTAGCAAATGTTTCAATTGTAAAATCAGCATGTTGAAGAAAATCAATTTCTAACATTTTTAAAAAGACAGCATCATCATCTACCAGAAACAATTTAATTTTTTCGTTATTCATGAATTTGTTTTTTAATCCTGTTGAGTTCTTCTACTAATTCAATACATGCCTGGTCGCAGACTTTTCCAAGCTGGAAAACCATATCATTTATCCCATCAGTCTGTTTCTGGGTACTGGCAAAGTCCTGAACCTTTTTTGCCATGTTTTCAAAATCTGTACTGATGCCCATTATTGAAAAAGAGGGAATCATTTTATGCACCGCCGAATACAATAAATTCCAATCTTTGGCCTGAAAACCTTGTTTCATCCTGCTGATCAACGGAGGGGTTTGTTCCAGATAAGCTGAAATCATTTCCATCATCATTTCAGGATTTGCTTTTGTGCGATGAATTAAATAGTCCAGGTCAATGCATTTTAACTTTTTAAATTCATTGTTTACCTTCGCTTCAGGCTCATCGTATTTTATAAGCAAGGGTTTTTTAACCAACCCGATTATTTTATTGTACAATAATCGTTCGTCAACAGGCTTTGCGATGTAATCATTCATTCCCACAGCTTTACATTTTGCCAGATCAACAGTGGTCACATCGGCAGTTAAAGCAATAATAGGAATTTT
>CAIYES010000112.1 GCA_903925275.1 uncultured Bacteroidales bacterium | reverse complement strand
TTTAGCAGTCATCTTGTTGGGGGGCGGGTCTTATTTCTATTATTACTACTTCGTTAAAACCCTGAGGCTTACTGAAATTGTCGGACATACCGATAATGAGATCGTTAATTTTATCGTTGAACTCGGCGATTTCGATACAGGGCTTACCCGGCACGATCTGAGCAATCTGAAATCAAAACAGAGTAACTGGGCGAACAGGATCAACGAGGTGCTGAACATTTCAGATACTGAACAGCAAATTGAAGCGAATGCAAAACTTATCGCTGAGATGATGGATGATCCGGCCATGAGCAAAGTTGTTAAGATCATCTCGGTAAAAGGGCTGGGGATTGCGGGGAAGTTGTTTGAGATGATGAACTGATCTTTCCCGGAATCAGGAAATCAATTAATTCAAGCAAAGTATATATTAATCGGGTTATCGTTAAAGCCGATGGTCTAAATCGATTGGCTGAGGACGAAGGATGATTACCATGTTTACTGCATGTTCTGTATAACTCATGAGCCTGTGTATGAAGTTCCGCAGGCAGTATTCGTGGTGTCATGGCAGTAATTATTTGACGTGTACGACTTTCATCTCTTCCTTTGGTTAAGACCTCATCAGGATGTTTCCCTAGCTTTTGAAAACATACAGAATCCATCAGGACTTCCAATAACAAACGAAGAGTTCTCATACTGTCAATGTTTGTATTGGAATCAGTCACTCCTCTATTCTGAAGCACTTCAATCAGTGATTCCTGCCGATCTTCATTGAAAATATCGGAAGTCTTTTCAAAGATTCCGTAAAATTCTTTTCGGATCGAGGTTTCTGGCAACTCGTCCATCGACTTTCTCAGCCATTGGAACATTTGGTCATGATCTTGTTTTTTAACAAATAACCGGGAAACACCTTCAAGATCTTCCCGAAATTCATCTAGCTTTTCACAGTTTACACAGAAAGGGATGGTTCGTTTATTTTTGTGTTCAATATCTAAAAGTTGTTGGATAGCATGAATAACAAAGTTCGACTTCCCTGCTCCTGACTGATTAGTTTTCAGAATGCAACGATCGTCTAAAATAATGGCTTTGAACCGTCGCGATTCAATCAGGGCATTCATCCCATCCTCCAGGTTATGGAAAAAAGTAACCATTAAACGGTAAGGTTTTGCTGCGGTCAATACTTGACGACAATAATCGCGGTCATCGTCAATGAGAAGGATAGAGTAAGGTATCATGAAATTATCATGAATTTATGTTGAATACAATAATCTTTATTTCCAATCAAAAATAGTGATTTCTAAAAATACTTTCTGAAAAAATAGTCAAGTAATGTAATTTGAATTTGTAAATTTGTTATTGTGCTAATATATGAGTTTAAATTTAGAATGAAGGCAATTTATAACTGACGTTTTATTTTCATTAAACATCAATGAAATGAGCTTACAATACGCAAAGAAGAGAATTTCCGATATTCAAAAGGTGATTACCTACAAGGAATTGGAGTTGATCCATGAGGCAGCAACTTCATCAACCAGGATTCCTAAGGGTAATGTTTCGTATTCAATTGAAAAGAAAGAATTTATCATTTCAATTGACATACCTTCTGCTGGTTCTACAACATCTGTTCTTCCCGCAGTTGGAACATTAACATTGGTAAAAAGCCCGAATAGTGGTCGGAGTGGTAATAATATAAAACTTTCCATAATCAATCAAGTATTAGTGGATCAGGTACATTTGTGGGAAACGTATTTTACCAAACGAAAACGAAGGATGCTTATAAGTTTCGTTGGTGTTTTTATCATTCTTGTCAGTCTGGCAATCGCATCTACTCCATACTTTATTTCCTGCTATTCTGCCGGCAAGGAAGGCAAGGAAGGGCAAGAAGTACAATATTTGCATAATAAGGTTTTAGACACCTTGCGCATAAAACGTGAAGTAAAGGTACAATCGATAGAAAAGAAAGCAGGCGTCGCAAGTAACACAATTAATAGAAGCGCCAATTGTGACTCATCCATTATTTCGGAGAGGGTACAAATATCACAGAATAGAAATAATGGACTCTGGAGCAGTAAGGACAATAAAAATGTAAAACACTCTAAATTTATTCTATATGGAATAATCCCCGGCGGGATGTTCTTCTTTTTCCTGTTTATTTATCCAATAATCTCCATTTGGGTTGGATTGTATTTCTCAAAGAAACTAATTCCTAAAATATTCTGTGCAACAAATCTGTTTTCTAATCCGGATGAGAAATAAAAAATTTACAATGCCTCTGTTACAGTTTTATCGGAAATAATCAATTGGCCTACAATCGCAAGCAATAATACGATTAAAGTTTGAAATATCAGCATTAATGGATATATAACGATATGCCTGTCATGGAAAAGAGGAAGTGTTGTTTCATATCTCATAATATGTTCAGGGTCCTTTTTAAACCCATAATTGATAGATTGTTGTCTTTCCCTTTTTGTTAATTTTTCCTGGTACGTTTTGTAGGATATCAGAGCATCAACATCATTTGCATTGATAATCAGTTTACCCAGTGATTCCAATATCGTATCACATGAAATAATACCTTTACTGATTTCAAGTTCATTATCGCTGAGCGGAACAGCAATTTGTGAAGAATAATTATTAACCGTAAGTTTTTGCATTTTTAGTTGCTGAAGATTCAATACTGGAAAATGCCTGCAATTCATTTCTTTTAACAAGGCCGAATCTCTGTTCAGAAGAGAAAGGATTTTATTGTTGTAAGTTTTAATGAAAACACTTATTATTTTAACTTTATCATTATCCGACGTTGCTTCATTTTTTATAGAATCATTATACCGGAGAAAGGCCTTTAGTTGTTGAGTTGGTATCATTGAAAATGCTACCAAATTGGACGATTGTGCTGATAAAAGTTTATTCCTGTAACTTTCCCATTCGCTTTTAACCATCATCAGGCTGTCTTTATCATTGCTGAAAATATAATTTTCAAAAACTGCACTTCTTTTTATATAGCCGTCAACTACAAGGGGGTGCGCGATAAAACCCAGGCTGACCGTGAAATTAAATGAATAGATGATAACCAGCATGGTTTTCCCGTAGAGTGTTGAATTTTTCTTATAATAATAATAGGGGGAGTGCTGACGGATCTCTGCGAAAATAAAAATGAATAACAGCATCGCCACCAGGGGAATACCCAGAAGAATGATGAGTTTATCAATGTTTAGTTGGTTCTTCAGGATTTCTTCGCTCGCAATCAGGACAAACCATGCAGTAGAAATTGAAACAATGATGCGGGGCAGGAACATACTTAATCTTGGCCCCTGCTGTAAAGCATGCACGATTACCGCAAAAGCAAAAAAGCCGAAGCCCGCACATAAATACCAGAATGAATTTTCATAGTGATTGGTAAGCCAAAAAATAAAAACGCCAAAGAATAACAACCCGGAAATTATATTGGCTGTTATAGGAATAAATATTGAAGATGCTTTTAACTTCATAGCCTTGACAACATCATGCTTTGCCAGTAAAGCTTTCTGGATATCTTCAAATCGTTCATTATCTATGTTGAATTCCCTGTCAAAGTCACCAAGGTCCTGCAATTCTTCTTCAGGTGTTGAAAACCAGTTGCTTCGATCCATGCTGTAACCCGGAACCCACTCCTCAATTTTTTTGCTCAGAATTTCATCCAGGTAAATATTGTAGGTAATACACAGGTCACTCTTCTTCACAGGATGTTCGTCACTATCGAGGTAGTCTTTCACATCCTCATAAAATGAATACTTTTTCTGGATCAGGTCATATACTTCACAATGACTAAGCTTTTCACGTGTATAGGCAGCTAATGCATGACTGTTTTTATTGATTTCACTATCTCGATTATTAAGATCATAAAAGAAACAGAGTAACAACTCATAATAGGTATGAGAAAAAAGAGATCCGGGTATTTCCATCATTTCCTGGTTCTTGATCACATCGCCATAATGAAGACGATAGCCGCTCAGGTTGTCATCCCTTGTTTTTAAAATGCCGGTTGGATTTTTAATATTCAGTAGTGCATATCCTGTTTTTTGCGGATCTTCAAGGGGAATATATAAAAGAACTTTACTTTGGTATGGGCTCACTGAATGGCCATTGTCATATGTATCATAGTAAAATTCGATACCATGGTGGGTTAGCTGAACAAAAACAGGTTCATACCTCTTGCTAAACTCATCAAACCATTGAAACGGAGAAACGAATTCTCCAGCATTGGAAGACGATGTACTGAAATTCTGAAAATACAAGCCCATTAGTTTGTATCCGTATTTAAAAATTGAATAATTTTTTTTCGAAAAATATCAATTTCCGGTTTGACAATACTATTCTTGTCCTGTTCATTTAATTTGTCACGAAGTTCATTCCAATAGTCTGTTAGGTAAATATCCAATTCTTTCCAATAAAGCATCATTTTATCATAATCCGTTGCATCTGCAAAAGTACAGACATGATAGAATTTTTGCATTTTATCTGTCAATCTAAATAAATATTTATTTTCAGTCTCTTCATAAAAATTCTTCCATATATATTTAGAAAATAACGATCCAGCTTTGGCATCGCGACGTATTACCGATCTCCATCCGTGTTTTTGAATGAGAACAGTATAGTCACTTCCCATATAAGCCTGAAAATCTTCAACATTCTTTATTTGACTAATATGATTAATGGTACTGTTTAGAAAGTCTATAAGAGTCTGTATACTATATACGGCTTGTTGAAGTTGTAAATACAAAAACATATTTAAGGAGCGTATAAATAGATAAGGAGTATTGATAGGGTCGGCTCCACGAGAAATATGCCAATAATAATCAATCAGCCTGACATCGTTATTTCGTAAGTCATCAATAAAAGTTTGATTAAATGCTGTTATGGGGAAAATCCATAATTTTTGTAATGGACCGCGATTGTTTTTTATTGCACGGATTAATTCATTATCAGACCTACTAAATTTAAAAGTATTTGAATCCGTATTCGCAGTAATCCA
>CAIYES010000111.1 GCA_903925275.1 uncultured Bacteroidales bacterium | reverse complement strand
GTGTAGAAACCGAATGTTCTGAGAACCATTTCGTCCCGTACGGGACGAAATAATGCATATATCCCTGTTATTCTACAAACATAAAATCCCTAAAGGGATTTAAAAACAAATTTAAACAGACTCTAAATGTAAAAATAATAATCTGTGAAATATTTAGCTAATGTAAATATTTTTTGAATTTTAGCCTCCTTGGAAAAAAAAAATAATCAACAAATCAGGGTTAATATTTTTTTATGAAACTATACTATGAACGGGAGAAATTTATACATTTTGATTTATGCATTTTGATTAACGAAAGTCCGGCCATACTCACTATAGCGCTGAAAGAGCTAAATCTGAATAACCATGGGCATTGCCCATGATAATAATAACTATTACCAAATCAGCCCCGAAGGGGTTGAATCTCATCATTTATATCGAATTATTCAACCCCTTCAGGGCTGTGGTTTTTTACCATGCTAAACCGTGGGTTTCACCCACGGTTATTGATATTTTGCCTTCGTAGCAACGCTGTTACTCAGTTAGAATTTACTAATTTATCCCGGTTTATGGGATCAAGAGATAAATCTGGGGGGAAGGTAGGTTCAAGCGAAAAATCCGGAGGTTTTACACTTGCTCCCCAATTGGCAGCATGGCTGCCTAATCTTTGTAGTACTAATAATTGGTCGTGAATAACAAAGCAGCATAGCTGCGAAATAGATTATTCTTCCTGCTGTTTGATAAACTCAATCGCTATGCTTATACAGATTCAACAACTATGTCGCCCCGATGGGGCTCTGGAAATGGTTCATTTTTCCCTGCTACAAAGATATCACCCCTATGGGGTTTTAAGATTGCAATGATTTTTCCAGATTCTTTTTCACAAAATCGAATTCAATTTCAAACTTAATTTCCTGGAAATTCCTATTGATCCTGTTGAATGTGTAAACCCGGATCAAGAGGAATTTCTGGGGGGGGCGGATTTCAGATTTCAGATTTCAGATTTCAGATTTCAGATTTCAGATTTCAGATTTCAGATTTCACATTTTTACTCCACAAATTTAACCCGACTAAGAGGCTGTTTAAATTTCTTATTTTGTTGTGTTTCCATGTGTAAGACTGTGCCTTAGGCACAAAATCTGGATAGAAATTTAATGTTCTGAGAACCATCTCGTCCCGTACGGGACGAAATAATGCATCTTTCCCTGGTTTTCTACCCATTTAAAATCCCTAACGGGATTTAATAAGAAATTTAAACAAACACTAAATCCGGGTAAAAAAAGTCCGGAGCAATAGACAGAATCTGTGTCTATTGCCCCGGACTTCAGTCCGTTACGATATTCATGTAGGGGCTGAAAATTTTCAGCCCCTACGGTTACCTTGTAAAGACCATTTTATTAGCCTTCATGTAGGTATCTGTTGCACTGGTGAATATGATCTTGTATAGGTATACCCCCGGTGTCATGTTCAAACCGGCAGGATCAACCGTAACGGAATGCGATCCGGCGAGGTCCTGCTGGTCGGTGAGGATGCGGATGGTTTTTCCATACAGGTCGGTCAGCACGATGCGTGCATGGCCCGGCTCCGGCAAGGTATAAACAATGGTGGTGGTATTGTTGAAGGGATTCGGATAGTTGAACATGCTGAACTCATGGATGCCGTTCGGCGTGATAACGCTGGCCATCCTGAGGTCGAAGTTTTCGAATTTGATGGCTTTTGAGTCGGCAAATTCACTGCCCGGGATGAGGCTGAAAATCTGTGTTGCTTCCGAAACAAGTTCTTTAGCGCTCATTGTCAGAGAGATAATCGGATCATCGTTCTTCACCGAAAGCGGTTTGGTGTCGGACCATGCGAGTGCGATCCTGCCGTTGTCGATAACATACCTCATTCCGTCGAGCGAAGTATTCACGTTTTCGATTTCGAAACGGTTTTGATCGTAAGCCATGAACAGGGTCATGGCGCCAAGGTCGGCATCTCTGTTGCTGTGGATGTTGTAAATGAACGATTTATTAACCGGAATGGTCTGTACCCCGTCTTCCACAACAGAGAGCAGCAAAGCTTCCTTGGTGTTTGTTGGGATAAAAGATCCGTTGACATCACCAACACACAGCCCCAGGATATTCTGGGTGTATGGGGCCGGCGTAGTCACCGTAAAGGTCGGATTTTCAAACTTCCAGTCGCCTGCAGGATAGGAGGTAATTGAACCTATCGTCCGCAGTTTGATATAGAGTGCATCCAGTCCTGTAACCGGGAAAGGAGGCCCGCTTGCATTTACATCCGCAACAACCAGTCTCAAACCTGTAAGCGAAGGGTATTGACCAACGATATACAGTTGAACGATCAACGCATCGGTTGCGTTATTCCCGCCCCATGATCCGTTGAAGGCAGCCGTGATCTGGTAGTTGCCGTCGGGAACATTATAGAACGAATAATAACCCGGCTGGTTGTTGTTCAAGGGGTTTATCCCTGATGTTGTCGTGCCCACAATGGCGCCGTTAGCGGAATTGCGCAGCGTGAGGATGACCCCGTTCAGACCAGTTGAATTGGAATTGTCGTACGTCACATATCCGGTGAGATTTCCCACGCCAGGCATGATGGTGACACCCATGGTTGCTGAACCGGTACATCCGTTCCAGGTTTCATAAACGGTAATGCTGCCGTTGCAGGATGAACATGAAGTCC
>CAIYES010000110.1 GCA_903925275.1 uncultured Bacteroidales bacterium | reverse complement strand
GTAAATTTCAATTCAATTATATACCACCATTTCAGTTAAAGAACATATCACTTCATAAAGATAAAAGTTTATTGTTGTTTGTTGTTAGCTTCATTAAAGAAAGGAAGGTACCTTCCTTTCTTTAATGAAGCTAAGGCGGTTTTTCGGGATTCCTGTTGCTCATTTTTCTATCATAAGTTTTGTTTCTTTTACCCTGAAGGATTTCCCACTCATATTGAGCATCAGCGCCCTATGAGTTAACCTGTCGACCATTGCCGCAGTAAGCACTGTATCACCAAATATTTCGCTCCAGCGCTCAAAAGAGAGGTTGGTGGTAATGATAGTCGACTTACGTCCACAACGAAGTGAAAGATGACTAAAAAGCATCTCAGCGCCCTCTTTGTCGAATGAGACATATCCAAACTCATCACAGATAACCAGATCGAACTTCTCGAACCGGTTTTCAAGAGTACGAAGCGTTTTTTGGGATCTGCTTTCGCGTATTTGGGTCAGAAGACGGGACACAGAGGTAAACAGCACTTTATAACCTTCCTGACAAGCCTTTATACCCAAAGCTGTTGCCAGATGGGTCTTGCCGGTTCCGGGGTTTCCGGAGAGAATTAGGTTTTGACCGCTCCTGATAAAATCGAGCTGTTCAAGTTGTGGAAGTTTTACGGCAGCATCCGCCGGCAGATCCTCGCGAGAGAGGTCATGCAGGTATTTGTACTGCACAAAACCAGCTTGCCGTACTTGAGACTTGCGACGGTTCTCCTCACGGGTCTGGGACTCAAGTTCCATTAAACGCAGCAAAAAAGTTGCATAAGAGAGGTTTTCTGACACAGCCTGACTGGCTTGTTGCTCGTACTCACGCCGGAAAGCCGGCAGATGAAGGGTTCTGCTCAGTTCATCTATTTGTTGTTTAATATCTTTTGTGTTCATCTTGTTTTAGTTTGGGTTGTTTGCCATCATTGTGATTTCCATTAGCTGCTCACGGGAACAGGCCTCGATCTCATCCTTCCTCCCGGATAGTATTACAGGAACATTCCCCCCAGGTTGGTTGCCAAGCATGGCAAGAACCTTATCGGCAGATACATCCTTCGGACAAAGGCGATTAAGTTCCCGGATTGTTTTAACCAGTTTCTGGTGTGGCATATTCTTGTTTTGACAGTATTGCAGGATGTCGATAAAACCGCGGGCATTACTGCGAAAGAACTGCTGGTAAAGACTCTTGATTTCAGGCGGAGCCTGCTGTAAGGCAACAGAACCGTGCAAAGCCCCGGGCTTGTAGGCAAGAGTCCTTAGATAATGTTCAAGATCGATCTGCCACTGGAACATTCCGTATTGGCGCTCCTGAGAGCATACAGCAAGATTGTTGTAATAAGCCTTCAGGTGGTTGGCATAGATTTTAACCTCAACCATGCGCCCTACAAGATAGTCCGGAACAGAGTAGCGGTTTGTACCGAAAGTGAAGGTGGCATATTTGTCTACCTTCAGGCATTCTACCATATAGCATTCCATTGGCCCGGGATATTTCCAAAGCATGGAACGTTCTTCCTCAAGCATCTGTTTTGGACTTTTCCCATTGTGAGGGGAGGGTATGTTATTGAGTCTCTCAAGTGTGGATGCCAGATGGATGCGGGCTTCTTCAAAAGTATCAAAGGTATCCCTGTCGCAGAAAGCTTTTCGCCGGATCACCTCTACAGAGCGTTCCACATGACCCTTCTCGTTACCTCTGCGTACGTTGCAGAACCGCCAGCGAAATTGATACCAGCCAGAGAGATTGGTTAAAGCCTTGGTTGGCTGCTTCTCATGGCGCCCCACAAACTCAGCCACTGCTACCCGCATGTTATCGTATACCATCTCATGATAGATACCGCCAGCATGTGCGAAGAAGTCATTGTGCGACTCCATATAGGCCAATGTATCTTGCCTTTTGTATAGGTCACCATAGCGGTAGTTGCTGCAAGAAGCGGTAAATGCCGACATATTTAAACGCTTCTGTTCTCCTCCTATTATCAACTTCACTTCACCCCAGTCAAACTCACATTCCTCCCCAGGCAAATGAACCTGGCGGATAAACGCTTCACGTAACATGATTTCATGCTCACAGATATAATTGCATACTGTGGTGTATCCAATTTTATGTCCCTTCGAAAGAAGGTACTCATGTATATCAATCTTACGCTTGATCTGCTTACGAAGTCCATTCCGCTTCTTATGATCATTTTCCAAAACCTGCTGCTGGATCAGCATCTTTATTTCATCGGTCAGCTTACGTTTATACCGACCTGTACTATTGAAAATCGGTGCACTACCTGCGTATTCCTGTAAGCTTTCGCTATCTCCTTCTTCCTCAGATTTCTGCTGGATTTTCAGATGTTCCAACAGATACTTCTTGACAGTTTTTCTGTTAATCTGTAAATCACGAGCAATTTTACGTTCGCTGTCACCCTCTCGTAAATAACGCCTTGTAATCTCTTGTTTCGAATCCATACTTATCATCCTGTTTTGTGTTGCTTGATCGGGACCAAAGCAACTGGTTACTTTTGATAAGTGGTATACTTTTCAACGAGAAGGTGGTATACTTTTCAATTAATATATACACAGGGAGCGATTTGACAACGATGTAGAACGTTTCTATGATCTTGATACCGGTCAGCCGACGAGTATATATATCCTTTCCTACCGGGTACAGCTGAATGGGCCACCCTGGGATCACACGATGAGATGCTTGAAGCAGTTCAAATTCCTGATTCTGTTTTATTAAAGATTTCAACCTGGGGACTTGTTGAATCTTGTTTTAAATATCCTTTATATGCAGACTGTTCGGCTTTCAATGATCAGGTTGGCTACATAAATGATCTTACTCTCACCTTCAGTGGGTTCAAGGAATTATTTTCCCAGGAAGATGCCCCAGTAATTCTCCTCTATTTTTACC
>CAIYES010000109.1 GCA_903925275.1 uncultured Bacteroidales bacterium | reverse complement strand
TCGCCGGTTAAGAAAAATTTCTGCCTTACCAAATACCGGAATGAAAATTCTGGAACAAAGGTTCGGGTCAGATTGGTTTTTCAATCTGAATGAACCCAACGGGAGGCTCGCCCATGAACCAGGATCAGATGACCAGGCGAGTCGCCTTTAGTGACACGATATTTTCATGAGGTTACCTTTGCAGGGAATTTTGAGTATAGTGTGTGGGCTTTTGGTTGCTTTTTCTTCAAAAGCACCCCGTTTTCATCCGGTTTTCTTTTTGCCAGGCTGTTTCTTTGCCGGTGCAGTAACAAAGAAAAAGCGTTTTCCCAGTGAAGTACGAATTAAACTCTAACTCCGAACAAATTTACGTATTATAGTCCGGTATTGAAAGTCCAAGTTTCGCAATCATTTTCTGAGTGTTAGAGGTAATTTCGTTGAAATACCAATTGTCATTGATTTTGATTTTTTTCAGGTCTGTCAGGATTTGGATATAGTCATTGACAGAGTACTTTTTTATCAGGTTTTTCTTTTTCAATTCCAGATATAGATGCTGATACCATTGCAGGGTGATATGGTTAACAAACATCCATCCATTTAGGGTTTGATCATTCTGCATATAGGTATGATCAGCCTCCATGACATTTTTCATGCTGTCGAACAGCACCTCAATGGTCATTCTGGATTTGTAGGTTTCAAAAACATCTACAGCTGGTTTGCGTTGGAAGTCAGTCAACAGGGCGATGGTACCAAAAGCGTTTTTTCGTTTGTGGTAATCTTTCAAGGAATAGTTTTCCGGATGGGTATCGATACGCCGCAGGTAATCCTTTTCCTCTTTTAGTTTCAAAGAATCATCAAGATAGATAAACAACGAAAGTCCTTGGTAGGAGTATTTCTGATACCAGATAATGCGCTTTTCATGTTCAAAATAACAATCCCCCTCTTTGAAGGAGTTATCCTCCAACAGGGTATAATCAATGATGGCGTTGTCGCGGCGCAGTGGCAGGATGAATCGCAGTTGCTCTTTTTGAAGCAGTTCGATATTCTTTTTAGAATAAAACCCTTTGTCGGCGACGATGACGGCATCGTTCAGTCCCGCCTCCAGAATACAGTTCTTAAATGCCCTGACCTCACGGATATTACCGGGTAAAATCTTGTAATACACCGGCATTCTTGACTTTGAGGAATAGATATACATCAGATTGAACTGCGGATCAAAATTTAACTGGCTGTTGTACCCCTTATGCGATAAGGTGATCAGGTTTGAATTTGAGAACACATGGGTAAGGTCCATCAGCAGGTATTCATCCCTGGCAATAAATGACTTCATATATCCCAACATTTGTTCATGCATGCTACCGACAGTATTCAATACGGCTGAAGCAGTTTTTTCATTGAACCTGATTGATTTAAGCCAAACGGAGAGGTAGCTCTGATCCAACCGAAATGGAATACTTTTTAGGGGACATCGATACACAAATCTGCAATAGGCGATTGCCAGTAACTGTTTCCAATGTTCGGGAAAGAACTTCTGTAAAGAAACCGTGTAATCGTTAAAAGTCTGCGCCACGAGCAGGGAAACGCCATATTCTTTGCAATGCGGATTGTGGGAAACAATATGAGATAACTTTTTCTCCATCTGACGCTTTTCTGATGGTACAAACCCGTTTTCCGTCACGCGCCCCAGTATCTTGCCAGTTACTTTGCGAGGACCTTTGCGCTCCTTGTCATAGACAGTTTTGTAGGCATAGAGGTAATAGATTCCACGGATCAGGCGAAGTTCGGTTCCTGGTTTCCTTTGATCCAGAGCCCATTGGGGGTGATTTGCTTTTTCCATATAATACGATATCACGTATTACAAAGTAACAACATAAAACCCCTTGTGTCAAGGGGTTCAATGGAAAGTTATTAACTAATACGTGTTAATTTCGGAGTTAGAGATTAAAAAAAGCAGTCCAGGTTCCGGCATTTCGGAACCGAGACTGCCTTAAATCACCAGGATGGGTATTGTTTGTTGTAATTTTCTTCATCCTGGAATGATGCCAGCGAATGACGGTAATCAGCTTCGCCACATGCAAAATGTTCGGCATGGTTGCCGTTTGGCCAATAAATGATCTCTTCGCCTTTTTTAATCGGTTTCTTGCAAGTGTAACATATGTCGGCGAAGCGTGATGTCATTTGCCTGGGGTCCAGTGATCTTCCTTTGTGACTCATTTGATTTGGTATTTAATTATGAATAAAAATGCCGTGAACTCCCGTTCACGGCTCGAATTTTATCTTTTAGAAAGGTGTTACCTCCTCTGCTAATTCAGGTACCTGAACTTCTTCTTCATCAAGGATGACTTGCTGAGTGCCGAGAATATACTCAGCAGCTTTTTCAGCCCGGGATGCAGCCCACATGATCCATTTCTGGTTATCCCTTAAAGATTCTGCCC
>CAIYES010000108.1 GCA_903925275.1 uncultured Bacteroidales bacterium | reverse complement strand
GGACTGATCGAACGAACCATCCCGGATAAACCAAAAAGCCGGTTGCAGAAGTACAGGCTGAGCGGAAAAGGCAGGGCTTTGTTAACTGCGGAACACAAGTCCGTTACGGAAAAATCAGGAGGTAAATGAATAACGAAGAGAACATACTTTCAAAAGAAAAACCAAAACGATTTTTCTTCCGCGCTTCTACCGCTGATTTTAAGAAAATTCCCGGTAGTCCGATTGCATATTGGGTCAGTGAAAAATTTCTTGGGTGTTTTACAGATAATCCTGCGATAGGTGATCAGATTGCTCTGAAAGCTGGAATGTCCACTGGAGATAATACAATTTTTCAAAGAGCATGGCACGAAGTTGCGATGGGCAATATCAGCTTTTCTACCTCTTATAACAAAGAAACACAATCAAACGGTGCAAGGTGGTATCCCTGTCACAGTGGCGGCGAATACAGAAAGTGGTATGGAAATCATGACGTTGTCGTAAACTGGTATAAGAATGGCGATGGGATTCGTAATTTTGGCCTTGATAAAGGAAAACAAAAATCTGCTGTTCGTAACGAATCTTTTTATTTCAAAAGCGGTATTACATGGTCTAAAATTAGTTCTGGACGATTTGCAGCTCGTTGGCGTCCATCCGGCTTTTTATTTGATGATACTGGGCGATGCGGGTTTTCAAGCGACACTGAGTTAACAATGTTTGCGCTCGGCATTTTTTGTTCATCCTTGTCAAACATGTTTCTTGAAGTGCTTTGTCCTACGCTCAGCTTTACAAGTGGAGAACTGGCTAAAATACCATTTGTCAAAAATAATAAAGTAGCCGCAGATTCTGTCATAACAGCAATAACCGATCTTATTTCGATAGCTCGTTCAGATTGGGATTCTTACGAAACATCATGGGACTTCGCTAGCTTTCCTTTGCTTAATCCTGAGTATCTACAGCCAAAACTGAAGGCCACATACAATAATCTCCGTGCTCAGTGGCAGGAGATGACTCTGGAGATGCAGCATCTGGAAGAAGAGAACAACCGTATTTTCATTGATGCCTAAAGTTTGCAGGATGAACTGACGCCCGAAGTGCCGCTGAATGAAATTACTCTGACATGCAACCCGCACTATCGCTACAGCAACAGGAAAAACGCGGAAGAGCTTGAATTGCGGCTGCTGGCCGATACCATGAAGGAGTTTATCTCCTACGCTGTTGGGTGCATGTTTGGCCGTTACTCACTCGACAAGCCGGGATTGATCCTTGCCAATCAAGGCGAAACTATCGAGGACTACTGGAAAAATGTCAGGTCCTACCAAAACCTGCCAACTGCCAACTGCTCACTGCCAACTGATTCCATCTTCCCTCCTGATGCTGACAACGTCATTCCCATCCTCGATGGCGACTGGTTCACTGACGATATTTCGGAGCGGTTCCGTAAGTTCCTGCGTGTCACGTTTGGTGATGAACATTATGAGGAGAATCTGAAGTTTATTGAGGTTGCGCTTGGCAAGGATATCCGTAAGTATTTCCTGAAGGACTTCTACAGCGATCATGTACGCCGATATAAAAAGCGCCCGATTTACTGGCTTTTCAGCAGTACCAAGGGCAGTTTCAATGCGCTCATCTATATGCGCCGTTACCGTTCTGATACAGTGAGCGTTGTACTCAACTATCTGCGCGAGTTTCGCATAAAGCTGACCACAGAGAAGAACCATCTCGAAGCGGTAAGCATCAGCGCCAGCGCATCACCGGGGGAGAAAACCAAGGCTCTAAAGGAGATCGAAAGTATCAGGAAAATGATCGAAGAGCTCGACAGTTATGAACGAGAAATCCTTTACCCGCTTGCCACCGAACAGCTCGAAATAGACCTCGACGACGGTGTAAAAGTGAACTACCAAAAATTCGGCCCGGCACTCAGGACGATTCCCGGCCTTGATACAAAAGAGGAGTGAACCATGGAAATAAGAACATTGCGGATAACGAATTATCGGGGGGTGACCTCTCTGAAACTCGATTTACATAAACGACTGAATGTCTTTTATGGCGTGAATGGTTCTGGAAAATCGACAATGCTTGATGCTGTTGCAGTTATGCTTTCGTGGGTTGTAAGTCGGCTTCGATTTGCTCGTTCATCTGGTCGTCCAATTATAGAACCGGAAATTTCTAATGGCAAATCATTTTCCACTATTGAAATTGAGTGTAACAAGGGAGATTTGCCGATCAGATGGAACTTAACAAAAAATCGGAAAGGCCATTTTGCAAATGATGATCGCAGTGATTTTGCTAATCTGAATGAGTTTATAAAAATTTTACTGTTAGATATCCTTCATAAAGGACAGAAAGTCAATCTCCCTTTATTTTCGTACTACCCAGTCAATCGCGCTGTGCTCGACATTCCGCTTCGCATAAGGGAAAAACACAGTTTTAATATTTTTACTGCTTATGATAACGCGTTGACAGGTGGGACAAATTTTAGGACATTTTTTGAGTGGTTTCGTGAGCGTGAAGACCTTGAGAATGAGAATCGCAGATATATTGATTACCTGTTAAAACCGGAAGGATTTCAGTTTCCTGATTCGCAGCTTGAAGCTGTTCGTAGAGCATTGTTGTCTTTTTTGCCGGATTTCAAGAATTTGACTGTTCGGCGGAATCCTCTTCGCATGGAAGTTGAAAAAAATGGTAAACGTTTGACGGTCAACCAGCTTTCAGATGGTGAGAAGTGTTTGATTGCCATGATAGGCGATCTTGCCCGACGAATGTC
>CAIYES010000107.1 GCA_903925275.1 uncultured Bacteroidales bacterium | reverse complement strand
GCAACCCTGTTTGCTGTCAACAACGTCAACCAGCGCGGACTTCATGCTGCTATTTTCCAGGCAAGAAAGGTCTTTATTGAAGAACTGGTAAAGAATCATCCTGACCAGATCAAATTCTTCAACGGATGGATGAACCGATTGAACAATTTTAAATTTATAGCATGATAAAACCGGGTTTTCTGATCCTGCTTCTGGCCGTCTTGATGTCCGGCTGCATTACTGAAAAAAGATGTTCTGAAAGATATCCTGTCTCCGAACGATCGACTGTCTTTGTCCAACACGATACTGTTACATCCGTGAAAGATTCCCTGATCCCGCTGCCGGCTGACAGCGGCTTGATCAAAGCGCTGTTGGAATGCCAGGACGGGAAAGTGGTTGTGAAAGAGATTCTATCTATAAAACCGGGAAAGCGGCTTATTCCGTTCTTTTCGGTTCAGAATAATGTCTTGACCACTGGCGCTAAGATCGACAGCAGCTCGATCTACTTTGCCTGGAAAGAAACTCATATCCGGGAATCCAGGATTGAATCCAGGACTATTGAAAAGCCGGTGTATAAAGTCACCGGTTTTCAGAACTTCCTGATCTGGTCCGGAGGGATTGCCTGGGCGATCTTTGTCATGCTGGTTGCAATAAAACTGACCCGTTTCTATCTCAAAAGGAAACTGCTGCCATGAACCAGCTTGAAATAGATGGTAAAATATACTTCATGCCTTCCGATTGGAATGAGCTGACCAGAAAACAAGTTTTGTTTATCAGCCGTCTGTTTCAGGAACAACTTACTATGATGGATTTTAAGCTCAGAGTGCTTTTAAAATTCCTTACGATCCGGCAGAAAGTAATGAAGCGCATTGACCATGAGGATGTTTATTTCCTTTGTGAAAGCCTTGATTTCCTATTCAAAGAGGTCTCCCTGACAAAAAACCTTCTCCCAGTCTTACGAACCGGCAGAAGAAAATACCTTGGTCCGGCAGATGCCATGATGAACTGCACCTTCGGTGAATTTACCATGGCTAATTCTCTGCTCGATTCTTTTTCAAAAACCAAGGATCAAAAGTATCTCGATGAAATGGTGGCAGTTTTTTACCGGCCAAGAAAATGTTTTTGGTTCATCCGGAAGGCCTATTCCGACAATCAGGATCCCCGGAAAAGGTTTGTCAACAGATCGCTTAAGCAACGTTGTCGAAAAATTGCCAACCTGGATTATGAAGTCAAGTACTCCATATTCCTGTTCTTTTCAGGTGTTTTGAATTCATTGCCACTGTTGTATCCATATGTTTATGAACAACAAGGTGGCACAGGGAATGAAGATAATGGGTGGGCTTCGCTCATCATCTCCCTTGCCGATGGCAGGACCGATGACAAGAGCCTTGAAACAGTAATGAATTCAAATCTTTACAATGTTTTCATCGGGTTAAACAAGAAAGCAAAAGAGTACCACGAGTATATGAACAAGATCGAATCCTATGACCGACATTAACAGCTACGTTGAGTATTTCCGAAAAATTGCAGCGGAGCACAAGGAAATCAAGGATTTCTATATGATGGATATCAATGAACCGCTTGCTGCCCTGCGGTCAAACATCAAATACCCGGCACTTATTCTGACAAGCCTTTCCGGTAACTTTGAAGCATCAAACCTTGATAATATTCTGGATTCGATCAATGCAGGGTTCCTGATCATCGGCCATCTCGATCAGATCGATGATTTTTCCGGTGAATTATTGGTTCTTGCAAGAATGAAGCAGATTGGGACTAGTATCATTGCCAGGATGCTGCATGACCACATGAAATGCGAACTACTTACCGTGAAAGCCATTCCAGGCTTCAATATCAATTCCGTGAGTTATGAGATGCTGGGACCTGTGTTTGATAATGATTTGGGGGTGATGTATTCTTTCAAATTGCAGGATTGTCTTG
>CAIYES010000106.1 GCA_903925275.1 uncultured Bacteroidales bacterium | reverse complement strand
GAGAGGAACTTATCCCAGAACTGGTACTTGTCCATGTGATGCGCTTCGTATAGTTCTGCCCTTAGTTGCACTTCCCATTTTGCCCTTGACAACTGCTCACGTACATCATCAAAGTAAGAATCCCTTGAAGCTGCATCATTCCTGCGGTTACCATCCGATCCACCATACAGGAATATAAACCTATTCTGCTTATGCTGGTAATGATCGATGAACTGCTGCACCAGAACTGACAATGTTTCATTCTCGACAAAAAAGTTACGGATGATGCGAAATTCATTCAAAGGTCTATTCCACTGTGCTACGACCATGCAGTTCTGGGTGGTACCAAAATCAAAGGAGACATACAACGGATCAACGGGAGTGCAATCCTTGTCAGCACGACAATCGAACGTGCTCCCCTGGGTCATACTGGTCACCTCATCGATAAAGTTGTACTCATAGGAATCTATATAGCCATGAACAGCCGAATTCAACTGAGGATAGAACCCGTTTGTATTCTGTGTCCTGCGGATGTTCAGTACTTCTAGATCATAGACGATCTTTGGCAGCACCCGCTTGAGGTCACGAAAATACATCTCTCCGAGAATCTTTCTGTTCTGCAAAGCAGAAGCTTCCATGTAACAATATCTTGTCGGGAATTTCTTTGACAACTCCTGGTACTCGAAAACCCAGTCACCATCGGGTGTCAATGGCATTGTGCCCAGGAACAACGTGCCATGATGGAAACGTAGGTGACCAAACCGGTCCCGGTTCCCGCGGTTTGCAGGAAGTACATCAGCATCAATGGCAGATTTTCTGAGCTTAGTGCATTCGTCGAAGATCATTCCATCATAAGAACCTGACCGTGCCATCTCAGGACGGTCAAAGGAATTGAACTCAACGACAAAGCCATTATAGAAATGGATGCAGTTGGTATAATCCAACGGTGGTGCATAGGGTTCCGGCCATTCGAACTTTTTGGGGGCTTTATGGCCCACAAAGTAATGAATGCCACGATAGAGACCACGGCGTTCAAAGTGATCGATGATCGGGGGCAGGGATTTTGTCCGGATGTGAAAATAAGTAAGGCCATTGAGCGATATCTTTCCACGGGGCATGGCCACGAAATATTTGATGATCTCTTCTGCAATGATCGTTGTCTTTCCAACTCCCCTGCCGCCAATGAATACCTTATGCGGACTGTTGGAAAGCTGGATGGCTACCTGCGGATCGTTTAAAAAAGGAGCTGGCTTTACTTCAGTCTGTAACATCTTCGTAGGTAGTATCATCGGCCAACAGAATATTCTTGTATTCAGCAATGGGTGAAGCGTCAATTAATGCCATCACCTTTTCGTTCAGCTTCAGCAGCGCCACCTGGGCTTTGGGATCGATCAGCTTGAAATACTCTGAGGTTAGAAAACTGTAGTTGATTGACAGCAATTGCACTGGCGGTTGAATCTTGGAAGGGTCGGGCTGGGCCGTATCCTCTTTGTCCAGGTTGTTGGCCTTGATGATTTTATCCAGGGCTTTGTCTTTCGCCCTGAAATCATTCATGACAGAAGCTTTGCGATAATCTTCGATCGCCCATTGTGTGACCATGTTGCGCAGGGATTGACGGTCCATCCCCCGGACCGGGCCGAAACACCGGGTGCAATTGTGCACATCACGGTAAGCCTGCATTAGAGAAATATCATGAACTTTCATGAGCATCTTGACAACATCGCACTCAATACCGTTCTGGTTGATCAGCATGGAATACGCCGATTCCCAGCGCTGACGGACATGTTCATCATGCTCGGAAAGTTTATTGTCATCCGACATGTAGTAAAGCCTGATCTTCTCAAGGGTTGTATCCGATACTAATCTATTCATAGATCATTGGCTTTAGCATTTTCAATCAGTTTCATGGCGAAAGTCTGCGCTGGTGACGAACCGTTCTGTGCCAGGTCAAATATACCTTTGCGAATTTCGGCTTCACGTTTTAATCTTCCACGCTGGAATGCCCTGAAGACAGGATTATCCTGCTCTTCCAAAACAGTGTGCAATTGCACCGGGTCCACCTCCAGGATAACTGCAATTTCTTCTTTTGTAAACATCAGCGAAGCATAGTTTTCAACTTCGGTGATGAAGGATTCATTTTGATCGATCAAGGGCGCTTGTATTTGAGAGTTCATTTAAAATCCAATCCCGGTGAAATGCTGCCACTGTTTTATCGCAGCACAGAACACCGGCTTCAATTCGGGGGTTGCGGGTATAGTTTGCCGATCCTACCACACTGATCCCCCAGTTGTCATTTTCAATAACAGTGACCTTGGCATGGCACTTGGCGGCTTTGATGTCGGTAGTGATCTTTTGCAGGAACTGCAACTCGGCAGGCTTACGGACTCCGTTACGGTAATCAAAGATGCCTTTAAGTTCAAGGATCAGACCATGTTCAATGAACTGATATAACTGACGGATGGCATACTCGGAGATTGCCCAGGTGGTGAAATAGACCCTGGCCGGTCCGGTTTGTTCCAGGAGAAAGAAAAGAAGGTCATGGGTTGACCAATCACCCAGGGAGGCATAATGCAACGACTGCCCATCTGCAACTTGTCCAAAGACCTGGTGAAGCTTCTCGTTTGCTTTGCCAATGGTCAAAAGATTTGATCCTGCAAATGGAACTGATCCGGACTTTGGTCTGTCCGGTTTTTTCTTTGCAAGATCTTCGGTTGAAAACAGGCTCATTTATTTAGCCTTTCCGTTATTTCATCCAGTTCCAGTTGGAATTTATCCAACAACTCCTGGTTCCTGGGCAATGTTTTGAGTTTC
>CAIYES010000105.1 GCA_903925275.1 uncultured Bacteroidales bacterium | reverse complement strand
CCATCGACCGAATGCATACAGGGCTGTTTCCGTTCGGGCTGGCCTTTATTTGTTGTGATGTCGTGGGAGAGCGATAGCGATCCCACTCAATATTTTTTGTTCTTTGAAATCTTGAGAGTTTGTGTTTTCTTCGAAAATGGGTACATTTGCCCACTTCCAATACCGCCGAATGCCAGAATACCTTCTGATTGAAAAGAAAATCCGGGACATGATTGTTTACAACAACATCATGCTGAAGCAATTTCCAAAGCATGAAAAGTACCTGTTGGCCGGAAAAATCAGACAGATGGGATATGACCTTCTGGAGTTGGCCGTTGCGGCCAATAAGAAGTACATCAAAAAGACAACGTTCACCGAATTTGATGTCAAGCATGAAGTACTTCGCCAGATGATCAACCTGGCTTTCGAGCTGCAGTATATCGATGCCAAAAAGCATCGTGTAAGTCAGCTTAAGGTTGATGAGGTGGGAAAGATGTTGGGAGCCTGGATAAAGAGTGAA
Source organism: uncultured Bacteroidales bacterium (assembly GCA_903925275.1). Lineage (GTDB taxonomy): Bacteria > Bacteroidota > Bacteroidia > Bacteroidales > FEN-979 > CAIVAT01. The sequence continues at coordinate 1,190 of CAIYES010000105.1, read as the reverse complement.
GATAAGGGGTAACATTTGTTAATGTTCTGGCGCCGCTTGCGTTCTACAATTGGAATAACAATGCGAATGCTGGCGTGGGCGCGTCCAATTTGAATAACAATCGAACGAATGCAAACAGAAATGTTTCCGTTCGGGCTGGACTCTGGATATACACATTTGAGAGTGATCACCTCAAGGGGTGATCAATGAAAAATCCAAAGGGAATGTTATCCTTGTCATGTTGACAAAAATTGAAGGGAATGGCCATTTGAGTAGTCGCCTTTGGTAAGGGATGAAAATCTGGCCATCCCGCTTTTTATGAAAAGGGAAGGATCATTAAAACGGCTTTGGTGCAATTACGATGCTCTGCTGGATGCATGGGGTGAGGTTAAAAGGAATAAAAGTTATTTTTTCACCACCCTTTCCTATGAGCAGAACCTTGCTGTTAATCTCGATACCCTGCTTCACCGGATGGAGGATGGGACTTATCATCCCAGGGAACTGAGAGTGTTTTATGTTCATGATCCCAAAACCCGGCTTATCGAAGCCCCGCACATCGAGGACCGCATTGTTCAGCATGCGATCTTAAGTGTAATCAGGCCCCTGGTTGAAAACCGTTTTATTGATCAAACCTATGCCTGCCGGAAATTAAAGGGAACCCATGCCAGTAGCGATCGTCTGAAATCCTACCTGGTGAATTACAAAGACCAGGGATATTATTTGAAAATCGACATAGCAAAGTTTTTCTATTCGATCGATCACCAGGTGCTCGAGTCCCAACTTTCCAAAATCATTAAGTGTGAAGATACCCTGAGATTCCTCAGGTTGTTTTATGCCAATCCTGCTGGCATAGGCCTGCCCCTTGGAAATGTCACCAGCCAGGTACTGGCGAATCTGGCGCTTAATCCGGTGGATCACTTCGTCAAGCGGGTTCTGAAATTTCGACACTATATCCGGTACATGGACGACATGGTAATACTATCTGATTGCAAGCAAAAATTAAGGGATGCCATGGCAGGCATTCAGGGTGAAGTTGAAAAACTAAACCTAAGGATCAACAGCAAAACAAAGATCAGCCGGATTAAAGATGGTGTTGATTTTGTTGGATATCGTACCTGGTACAATCGCCGGTTGATTCGTAAACGATCCCTGTATAAAATTAAACGCAAACTCCATCAAGATGCTAATCTGAATCGACTGGCTTCGTTCAT
>CAIYES010000104.1 GCA_903925275.1 uncultured Bacteroidales bacterium | reverse complement strand
CGAATATCGAATATCGAATGTTGAATATCGAGTGTTGAATATCGAATATCGAATATCGAATATCGAATATCGAATATCGAATATCGAATATCGAATGTTGAATATCGAGTGTTGAATATCGAATATCGAATATTGAATATCGAATATCGAATATCGAATATCGAATATCGAATGTTGAATATCGAGTGTTGAATATCGAGTGTTGAATATCGAGTGTTGAATATCGAATATCAAATATCGAATGTTGAATATCGATTGTTGAATATCGATTGTTGAATAATAATTGATATTGCTGCAAAGAATTATCCAGTCACTTTGAAAAACTTTGTTCTTTTAGCAAATTTAATACCAAAAATCAGCTTAAATCATTCTGATCAGCGTTATCAGCGTTCCATTTTATTTGCATCTTTAGCTGCATTACGGATATAATCAATCGTAGCACCGGGAGAGGTCATCATGGGTAACTGGGTCCAGTCCTTATATTTCTCTTTCATTTCCTTTTCCTTTGAGGGGTCGGCGGCGGCAATTTTCATGTCGAGAAAATAATTCCGCATCGATGTAATCATTGCTTTATCGCCGGTAAGTCCATGGCCGGGAATCACCATCCCGATGTCGGGCATCTTCAGCATCTGATCCAGGGCACCGATCCACTTGTCGACATTTGCACCGCTTTCCCGTTTTAAAAAGGGGTTTGTGTTGTGAAAGATCAGGTCGCCTGAAAAAAGGATCTTGCGGTTCCTGAGCAGCACAACCATGTCGTTCATGGTATGCGCCTGACCCAGGTTGTAGAGGCAGATTATTTCGTTCCCAAGATTTAAGATCAGGCTGTCTTTTACAAATTTATCCGGCATGTTTTCAGATCCGATATTCTCCGACAGGAATTTCGGATCATAGGCGCCGATGTAAATATCTGATCCTTTAAAAAATTTGTTTCCCTTTACATGATCGCCATGATAATGGGTATTGATTACGATGATCTTTTTGGCTCCTGCCTTTGATTTGGCAAGATTGTAAAGCTTCTCTGCATCGCCGCCCATCTTGGTGTCGATTACTACCACAGCACTGTCGGTGACGAGCACCCCGCTGTTTCCCCCTCCCCCTTGCACGACCGTCAGCTCTTTATCAACAACCTGGGTGTTTTCCTGGAACATAAACCGGTACACCGGGTAAAAGACAATGGCAGCCGATCCGGCGATCACCACCAGGATGATCACGGTAATCACGATGATTTTTTTCCAGTTCATTGTATTGGGTTTTGGTTGGTTGGGTTGTTTTCTTAAGGTATGATCCGGCTGGTCATTTATGCCTGCCTGCTGGAAATCTGTTGTTCAAAAAAAAGGATTGTGCGTGCGAAGATATTAAGAACTCTTTGAAATTTTAAATATTTTTGCAGGTATTAACCATTTCAACCATTGCGCCATGGCCTACGACGAATTCCTTGCCGACCGTATCCGGCATAAGTTTCAGGAACTTGAAATTTCCTTTGAGGATAAAAAAATGATGGGTGGCATTTGCTTCCTGGTAAACGATAAAATGTGTGTAGGCATTGTCAACAATAAGATGATGGCGCGCATCGATCCCGGAAAAACTGAAGAGGCCTTTCTGAAACCGGGTTGCCATGAGATGGATTTCACCCACCGGCCCATGAAAGGTTTTATCTTTGTGGAACCCGAAGGAATAGATCAGGATCAGGATCTTGAATATTTCATCAGGCTGGCAATGGCGTATAATCCACTGGCAAAATCCAGTAAGAAAAAGGCAAAGTAATTTAATCGATCTGCATCGAATGAATACGCACAAAGTCAATTTCACACTTCGTCCCTGGAACCTGGACGATCTGGATAACCTGGTAAAATTCGCCAACAACAAAAAGATTGCCGACAACCTCACCGACGCTTTTCCGCATCCCTATTCAAGAGAAGATGGCATCGCCTATATTACGGCCTGGAACCCCGACAGTTTACATCAACCAGGCAGTGTGTTTGCCGTCGAAACGGATGGCATCGCCTGCGGTTCCATCGGAATATTTCCGCAAACTGATGTTTACCGGAAAAACGCCGAAATGGGCTATTGGCTTGCAGAAGAGTACTGGGGGAGAGGAATCATGACCGAGGCCGTCAAACGGACCATCGAATACGGCTTTAAGACTTTTGATATCAGCCGTATTTTTGCACGTTCGTTTTCAACAAACCTGGCATCGCAACGTGTGCTGGAGAAAGCCGGAATGAAGCTGGAAGCAAAACTCGAAAAATCGATTATCAAGAATGGCCTGTATCTGGATGAATTTATTTATTCGATAATTGAGCCATAAATTTCCGGGATCCGTGGATCAAGAGGAATTTCTGGGGGTTTTACACTTGCTCCCAAATTGGCAGCGTAGCTGCCTAATCTTTGTAGTAGTAATAACAGGTTGTGATTAACAAAGCAGCGTAGCTGCGAAATAGATTATTCGTCTTAGTGTTTGATAACTAAACAGCTTTGATTTGACAGGTTCAACAACCATGTCACCCCGATGGGGCTCTTGAAATGTTCCGTTTTTCTTTTGCTACAAAGATATCACCCCAATGGGGTTCTAATATTGCAGTGATTTTTCCAGATTCTTTTTCACCAAGTCGATTTCAATTTCAAACCTAATCCCCCTGATTTTCCTCTTGATCCGGATCCTTTTGCAAACTTCATCTTCCGGATGGATTTTGGCAATGATCACTTGATACTCCCTAAAAAAACATCCCAGATAATCAGTGTATCTTTTCCGAACATTTTTTCATGCCTGGTTACAAGGAAATCGATGGTACCACCCCCTATTGGCTGTTTCAAATTTTTTGAAGTTTTCTGGCGGGGAGCGACAAATGAAAAGCTGAGTTTTCCAATGTAGTTTGAATCACCTGCCATTTTCAACGGATCTTTTATCCTGATCGAATCCTTTATAATCCTTTCAAAGTAGGTCCGGGGCTCTTTACCTTCCTTCAGCAATTGCAGGATCGGGATTTCTTCACTTCCATGGTTATCCGGATTCTTACACCGAATGACAGAATTTTCGGAAATGAAAAGCCCGCGGATCATTTTCTTTGCTTTTTCCCGGAATGTTTCTGCAGCTGAAGTGTCCTCAGCGATGACAAGGTAATCACTGAAATCAGCAAACCTGATTTTTGCAGTAGCTTCGAATGCGTGCAGGGAGACCATTGATAAGGTATCCGATTCAAAGATGGATTTGATACTGTCCTGGGCACGTTTTACGTTGAACTGATCGACGGATTCGTCAAACTGCTCCTGGTGATCGCAGCTTTTGGCAGTGGTCAGAAGGTAAATCAGCAACAGGGCCGGTATGTAAAAAATCCTTCTCATTTTTTTTGGTCATTGATCCGAAACCTCAGCACCATAATCTTCCCGTTCCTGAATTGGGATCCAAATATCTCAATGTTCCTCAGGCTACCCGTCGGCATGGTCATTTTATCTATAAATTCCTGCTTATTGTATAGCGCCATTCCGGTTGCCTCCCGGTTATTCACCACCTGGTATATCATGGCCTCATTGTCGATCATGGCTTCCAGATGTTTTTTCCGTTTTTCCCAGTCATCCACTTTCATCATCGAAAAATAGTGGATCATTAACGCGTAATCATCTGCGTGAAGCATCACCATTTCATCCCGGTTCATTTTCCGAACAATACGTTTGATCGTATCCGAACGGTAATAGGGCGCCTTAACAACCATCCTGATCAGGCTCTTATCGGTTTTCAGCAGAAAACAGTTGTCGGGGAAAACGATGCTGTAAACGGGCGACTCCCCTTCCAGCATTAAAACAACTTCTATCCGGCTGTTGGTGATTGGTTCCTTCGTATCGGCATCATAAAAACAGAAACGGTATTCACGGGTATTGAAAAGCCTGAACAAACCATAAAACATGCATACAATGACAAGTGCCAGTAAAGGGACCAGAATGAATAACCGGTTTGCATGTGTACGTGAATAAACTGGCGGTGGTTCATTGCTGATTATTTCCCTGTTTTTAAACACGAAGTCATCCCAGTTTGCATAACCGGCATAACGGCTCAACAGATTCAGCATGTCGATCCGGGGAATGGACAGATTACTTGATTTCATGTGGGTATAAAACCACTTCTCGCTGAGATTTGCCTTAGCACGTATGCGCAGATCTTCCTGAAAATCGGTTATCTCCTGGCCTTTCCAGTCTGAAATTGACGGATTAATTCCCGGATAGGATTGTTGCATCATGGCTACAATCTTGGTTTTCAGCACTTCAAAATATGCTTTATCGTTCCGGGACAAATTTCCTGTAATTTAAATTATGCTGTATGCAGAACGCTTGTAAAACGGTTTACAACTATTTTACAAGCGTATTTCTGAACCATTATGCAACCCGGAATTAATTTCGCCGTGAATTAAGACCCGGTTTTGCAAAACCAAAAATATGAAAAAGAAATTACTGAATCAAATTTAACCATCAATTATAAAAGAGAAACAAACAATAAACAAAAAAATCAAATCCATTGTTCCTACATTAAAACACTGATTCTTATGAGAAAACATGTCATTTCCCTGTTCGATCCTGCCCATCGCTGGTGGACAATATCTTTTTTACTCACTTCTGCCCTGTTGATCATTGGTTCCCAAATAGTGGGCACTACTGACAATCTGCCCGGGATTGCAATGCTTCTCGGCGGGATGATCTGCTTCTTCTTTGCCCTGTTAAACCCCTGGAGAAAATCGAAAAATTATGCCATACTGATCGGAGTATCCGCGGGACTTATTGCGCTGACTTTTCTGGTGATTTTTATTCTTTCGTCTCTACACAAAACTGAATATATAAGTGAAGGCATTGTCATGGGCTTCATCGGTCTCATTTGTATTCCCGGGATCGTAGCGGGTATCATAGGCATCCTTATTTGGTCAAACAAAGAAAAATAAATTGCAAATCAAGTTTAATTTCTCGGCTGAAAAGCATCCGGTTTTGCAAAACCAAAAATATGAAAGACAAATAACTGAATCAAATTTAACCATCAATAAAAAAGGAGGAACAGACAATGAAACAAAAAACCATTTCAATTTTTTCAGCAGTAGTTGCAGTTACATTATTATTAACATCACTGGTTTCATCCGAAGGAATGGCCCAGAAAAAATCTTCTGCCATTAAGATCGGCACCTATGATTCCCGGACCGTGATTTTTGCCTGGTCAAGGAGTGACCTGTTAAAACAACATCTGATTAGATTCAGCCAGCAGAATGATTCTGCCCAGAAAGCCCATGATACTGCCAGGATAAACGAACTGGCCATAAAGGCGATATCATTTCAGCACTTGCTGCACCAGATCATCTTCAGCAACGGATCCATATCATCTTTCATGGAAATTGTGAAGGATAAGCTTCCTGAACTGGCTAAAACCACAGGTGTAAGTGTAATTGTCAGCAAATGGGAACTCAATTACAGCGACCCTTCGTTCGAAGTCGTTGATCTTACAAAACAGGTGGCCGCGCTGTTCCAGCCAAAGGAGAATATCGACAAGATGGCTGCAGATATAGCTGGTCAGCCTCCCCTGCCAATTGAAGAGATGACCATAGAAACAGAAATGCTGGACGGTTACTGTAAGATGTCTGCTAAAAAATAGTGTTAACTTTGTAAATATAAACTAAAAATAAAGGAGGTATATTATGATTGAATATGTTCATAACCATATTACAAAGGAGCTGGAACAAAACACAAAGACGGATATTATTTTCATCCTGACGTCCATCGTCCTGAACCTGATTACGCTTGCCATTAACTCCGGCCTGGTTGAAAAATCGCGGACAGAAAGTTCGACCCTTGCCGTGATGTTCGTTTTTGTGAGCCTGATCGTGCTGGTCAATATCGTGGTGATTATCGGGCTGATCAAGGGCCGGCAAACCCGCACCAAGCTTGTGGACGGTTTGCTCAGAATGTACAAGGATCAGGATGTTGCAAAATATTACGACGAATCGCTGCTTGGGAATTACAATGTAAGGTACAACCTTTTCATCCTGGTGGTTGTATGTACGGGTATCATTGCAACGATTGTTCCGTTTATCCTGAGATAATTTCTTTCTGGAAAAAAACCATGGAATCATTCGTTGGGGCGGAGGGATCCTGTGGGGAAAGGGTAAAAGGATAATATTATCGGATCAAGAGGAATTTCCGGGGTGGGAAGGGAATTTCGGATATCAGATTTCAGATATAAGATTTCAGATATCACCAACACACCCTTAGCTTTTATGCCACAACACTGATTAACCATAAAAAAGTACGGACACAATGGAAAATCAGGACAAATCAATCAAATTTAAGATGTGAAATCTGAAATCTGAAATCTGAAATCTGAAATCTGAAATTTTTGCTTTGCAACCTTCTCCCATGAAATTCCGCTTGATCCATATTATCGGTTATACCATCAATGTTTGACAAATTTTTCATGGTAACGCATGTTATCCTTGGTTTCAATTTGCAAAATATAGAGGTTGGGACTGAGGAAGTCAATGGAGATTTTATTTTCGTTGAAATTGCACCGGTTAATCACCCTGCCCGACAAATCAAGGATATCAACCTTTTTAATATGCTTGTCTCCCCTTGAAACGATGTTTATCTCATTATCTGCCGGATTCGGGTACACTTCAAACTCACTGGTGGCAGGTAATTCATTCACCGAAGAAGGAAGGTTTTGCGTACTGATCTTCCATATCCCAAAAGTGAATGTACCGAAATAGAGATAATGATCCCTGACCATCAGGGTTCCGGCCCAAAGTTGCGGCAGGGGAGGCAAGCCGGCGCTGATGTCGGTCCAGTGGAGGCCCATATCACGGGAAAAATAAACCCGGGTATTCTTACAGGCAAAAATCATGTCGCCGTCATTGGTAAAATCCACGACTGCATCGCCTAATGCACTGCATTCCAGCCATGTTTGTCCCTGATCGGCGCTTTTGAACAGATGGGTTTGATTGAAGGCAAACAGCGTCCCGGAGGCATACCCGAGTTTATAAATATTGTTATCGCCCAAACCGGCATCACAGTGATTCCAGGTAGCGCCAAAATCATTACTGTGAATCACCTGTGCCGTGTTGTATTCGGCGGAAAGATAAAGGTCGTTCCCCGTAAATACCACATCGCTGAAACCATTGACGATCAGCCCGGCTGGAGGCGTGATGTCAGTCCAGGTTGAGCCCTTGTCGGCTGAGAAGTAAATTACGTTGTCGTCGGTCGCGATCATCTTGCTGCCATTGCTCCGCAAAGCAAAAGGATCACCAATGTTCACAAGCGGCGCCGTTTGTGACCAGGTGTCGCCGTTGTCGCAGGAAAGATAATTGATGCAATCGACCGGCCATCCCGGGTTAAAAGAGATAAAGAGACAACCATCCAAATTGACGATCGAATACATGACCCCGGGCAATTGAAAAGGGGTGCGCTGATCCCAGGTCAACCCCTCATCTTTTGAAATGAAGACGCCATCCATTTCACTGGCAGCGATGCATGTACCGGTTTGTTCAAGGTCACGGATATCGGAACAAATGATGTTGTTGTTGCAGGTTTCCCAATGATCAAGTCCCTTCGAAATGCCTGAACCACCACCCAGAAACCAGGTTGGTCCCTGTTTTACAATGCAATTGACCTGAAGACTGGTTAATCCGGTATTGGCAGTCGACCATGAAGAGCCCCCATCAACCGAAAGGTACAATCCCTGGGTTTGGGTAAGGGCGAACAGCGTATCGTTGATCAACCGGATCCGGTTAACGGCATTGCCGGCAGAAAAGGTATATATGGCTGCCCAGGATTCGCCCTGGTCGGAGGATTTGTATAATTTATGCTGAATGGCGATGATCAGCACTGTGTCGTTGCAGAATATCGCATTCACTTTTTCTACAGGCAATCCATTGTTTTTTGCCGACCAGTCAAAGCCGGTTCCCGGGGAACGGTAAATGCCTTTTTTCGTACCGGTGAAAATATACTGATGATTTGCGCTTACAGCAAACAAATTATAGGTATAAAAATATCCGGTCCATGTGAGAACCGAGTCTTTGGGAAGTCCGGTGTTGTTTTTGAACCAGTTTTTTCCATCGGCCGAATATGAAAACCCCGCCCCTGTACCGCTGTATCCGTCATCAATGGAACATGCTATTAAAATTTTATCCTCGTCTGCAAACATGTCGTTGACCAGACCCGGATACTCAAGCGCACTGGCCGATTGCCAGGTGCCGTTGTAAAAGGTCATCTTACGGATCAAATTGCTTGGCCCGGAATAGGGATAACTTTCCCCTCCGGTATAGATGGTGTCATGAAACAGGACAGATGCAACAAAGGTTTCCGGCATGGCGGGGTTCCAGGTGGAGCCACCGTCGGACGAAGAAAAAGAGGCGTGGGAAGCGGAAATGAGCAGCAGGGAATCTTTGGCAATGATGTCCTGAACCATGAAAGGATCTGCGGGACCATTTACCTGGATCCATTGTGACTGACCATAAGCATACAGAAGAACAAAGGCCAGCAAAAAAAATCCTTTTTTCATGCGGCATTGTTTTTAGCGGGAATTGAGCCCGTTGGTGTTTCTTGCGAATATAACCAAAAAATGGTTTCAGAATTCGTCTGGCAACATCTTCAACTGCTCATTGGTAAACACCGGCCCGTCCTTGCATACATAAGTTGACCCGATGTTGCACCGGCCGCATTTTCCGAGGCCGCACTGCATCTTCATCTCCAGGGTGGTGATAATGTCCTTATCAGCAAAACCGAGCTTTATCAACGACTGTATGGTATATTTGATCATGATCGGGGGGCCGCAGGTGATTACCTTGGTGTTTTCAATCACCGGTTTTACGACTTCTTCAAGAATTTTAGGTACAACACCCACGTTGTCTTTCCAGGTATCCTCCGGTTTGTCGATGGTGAGCATAATCTTCAGGCTTTTGTTGTCCTGCCATTCTTTGATCTCATCTTTGTAACACAGATCGGCTGAGGTGCGAGCCCCGTAAAGGATCGTAAAATCTTTATAATCGCTGCGATTGTCGATGCAGTACTGGATCAGCGAACGCAACGGCGCCAGACCGATTCCGCCACCCACGAACAGCAGGTTCTTTCCTTTGATATCGTCGAGCGGGAACCAATTTCCGAAGGGTCCGCGGATTCCTACTTCATCACCCTCTTCGATGCTGTTTTGAATGTCGGCGGTTACAACACCAGCCTTTTTGATTGAACAGTCGAAATAACCCTTCCGGGTAGCGGAAGAGGCGATGCAAAAGGTACACTCACCGGAGCCAAGCAGTGAGAATTCCACAAACTGCCCGGGGAGAAAAGTGAATTTTTCCATCAGCCCCTCCTCCCTGAATTTCAGGCGGTAAGTGCGGATGTCGGGTGTTTCCTGGATGACTTTGTCAACCTTGCAGATCGTTGGGACCAGTAACTTTTCCATAGGAATTAAATGGTGAAATGGTGAAATGGTGAAATGGTGAAAATTGTTTGCATTGTTTGCATTGTTTGCATTGTTTTCATTCCTGCATTGAAGCTGCAGAGACCTGGTTCACCACCTCAAAGATGCTGATGTTCACAGGACAGGAAATGGTGCATTTGCCGCATCCCACGCACAGGTTCACACCAAAGCGTTCTTTGTAATATACAAATTTATGCATGGCACGCTGCCTCCACCTCCGGTACTTCACCGGGCGGGGATTATGCCCACCGGCCATCAGGGTGAAATATCCATTGTTGCATGAGTCATAGCTTTTGTAGCGCACGCCGGTGTCTTTCACCTTTTCGTCTGAGATCTTAAAGCAATGACAGGTGGGACAAACAAATGCACAGGTATTGCAACTTATGCAGTTTCCCGAAACATTTTCAAATTCGGGGGTGTCAAATATTTTTGAAAGTTTCTCATTTACCTCCTTGTAATCCATCTTCAGGCGGAACGAACCTGCAAAAGATTCATATTGTGTCTTAATCTCTCCGGCTGTCTTGTCATCCGCCTTTCGCCACTCATTTTTCGATAGCCGGTTGTCGATGTTCATTCCGCTAATAAAGGTCTCCCCTTTTTCGGTTCTTGCCTTGATGTAAATCTTCCCTTCAGTTCCATTAACGACAACCACATCGAGGGCATCGAGATTTTCAACATCGTAATCGAGCGAGGTGCAGAAACAATGGGTTTCGGCTTTGTCGCAACGGGTCGAGACGATCACGGTATTCTCACGGCGTTTCTGATAATCGGTATCGATATAATCCCAGTTATACACCTTGTCGAGAACCTGGAGGCTGCGGGCATCGCAATGTTTAACCCCAAGGATTACGCGATTGCCGGCCAGGTGATCTTCATCTGTTTCACTAACGTCAGTTCCGCTGCTGGTGGCAACATATTTCATTACTTTGGCCGACCGTGGAAAGAACAGAGGCTTGATGCTCAGGGTTTTCGCGATGGGTGATTCGGGATCACATTCCGAAAGACTGGTCACCTTTTTAAAATCAAATTTGCCGAATTTTTCTACCGGTGCAAAAGTTTCATGGCTGGCCATGATGTCTTCATAGAATTTGTGCAAGCCGGCTTTATCGGTAACAAAGGTTGAAAAGTTCATAAGTTATAATTCGGTTTACATGATAAAATCGTCGGGATCTTTCAGACTGTATTTGTAGAATGCACCACGGTCTTCCGGAATTACCCCGGCCAAGTGCTCCTGGAAGTTCTCATAGATCACACTTTCGTTCTGCTTGTGCAGCAGATGCAACGGCAGATGGCTCGGACAGGCCTTTTCACAGTTGCGGCAATCGACACAACGGCCTGCCAGATGAAGCGACCATGTCATCAGCGCATGAAAAGCGCTGGAGGTGGTATTGGCGCCATTGTACAGGGTGGCGGTTTCCTGATCGATGCAGCATTTGGCGCAATAACAAAGCGGGCATGAATGACGGCAGGCATTGCACCGGATGCAGTTTTCGAACACCTCTTCGAAATAGGCGGCACGTTCCGTCAGTGGCATGGCAGCCAGGGCGGTGACGTCGGCATTAACCTGGTAGGGTTTAGACCCTGTCAGGGTCAGGGACCCTGACAGGGTGCCACCCAACAATTCATCAAATACCACTGCATCGGGAACCACGCATTCGGTGCAATTTTGCATCTTTTGCCCGGCATCATCCACAACGCCTTCACATGCTATACCGATTATGTAGAGATTCTGCCGTTTCACCTGGCTTTCGGTCAGCATCAGGTTCAGTGAACGGCTGTCGCATCCCTTTACCACCAATCCTACCCGTTTTCTGCGGGTGTGATCGCTTTTGAGGTAGTTCACCAGGTTGAAAACCGATTTATCGGTGAACACCAGTTTGGAAACATCCTGCGGATCGGTGATTAGCACCGGAACCTGGTTGTCGTCGAAACCGTTCATGCGGTAACCAACGAACACGTCGATCTTTCCTTCAGCAAAAAGCTTCGCCGCAATGTCCTGGATCTGTTTCGTGTAGTTCATTTCTTTTCGAAATTTTCTTTTTTATACAAATGAAGCGGTCCGAGCTTTTTGATGTCATCGGTAACCTTAGCAACCACCTTGGCGAACTTGGGGCCTTCGGCGGCAGAAACCCAGGAAAACTGTATTCTGTTTTCGTGAAAACCCACGAAATTCAGCAGTTTTTTCGTGACTAAGAAGCGGCGGCGGGCATAATAATTCCCGCTGATGTAGTGACAGTCGCCCGGGTGACATCCCGAAACAAGCACGCCATCGGCTGTGGTTTGCAGCGATTTTATCAGAAACCACGGGTCAACACGCGACGAACAGGGAACACGGATGATGCGGATGTTGGGCGGATACTGGATCCGGGAGGTTCCGGTGAGGTCTGATCCTGCATAGGAACACCAGTTACACAGAATGCCCATGATTACCGGTTCCCAGTTGGGAGGTGCAATCAATCCGGGCTTTTCAATGCTTACAAGTTGATCTTTTACTTCTGCTTCCATTAGATTGAAACTATCTCGTTAATGATTTGAGGATCAGTAAATCCGGCCAGTGTGATGGCCATACTGCGGCATATCGCCACACAGGATCCGCAACCCTGGCAAACGCCTTCATTGATTTTGGCAACGGTACGCAGTTCCTTTGAACCGTGTCCGACGGGAACTTCATCTGTTACGATGGCGCCGTAAGGACAAACTTTCACACAGTTCTGACACCCCGAACAATATTCGTTAGAGATGGTGGATACCATCGGATCCTTCTTCATGGTGTCGCCGGAAAATAGACCGCAAACCTTGGCCGCACAGGCCGAAGCTTGTGAAACGGTGTCGGGAATATCTTTGGGCGCCTGGGTGCAACCGGCCAGGAAAATCCCTGCCTTCGCTGTTTCAACTGGCCGAAGTTTGGGATGTGCTTCCGACAGATAACCATATTTATCGTAGGAGATGCCTAGCAAACGGGCGAGATCCGGATTGTCCTTGGGAGCGATCACGGCAGTGGCCAGCACAACAAGGTCGGCCTCCACCTCCACTACCTGACCGATCTGGGCATCCTCACCCCGAACCATCAGTTTATCACCCTTCTTGTATATCTTTGAAACACGGCCCCGGAGATAGGTGGCACCAGTGTCAACCTGCGCCTTTTTGACAAATTCCTCGTAGCCCTTGCCGGCTGCACGGATATCCATGTAGAAGACATAGGAATGGGAATCGTGTACTTTATGGTGCAGCAATATGGTATGTTTGGTGGTATACATGCAGCAAATCTTTGAGCAGTACTCAATGCCTTTGGCTTCGTCGCGCGATCCGATGCACTTGATAAAGACCACGTTCTTTGGCACTTTACCGTCGGATGGACGAACAGGCACACCGTTGGTCGGGCCGTTGGCCGACACCATGCGTTCGAATTCGAGCGAAGTGATAATATCCTTGAAACGGCCCACACCATATTCTTCATAAGGTTTGGGATCCCACATATCGTAACCTGTTGCCACAACGACAGCACCGATCTCGCGTTCGATAATCTCATCCTCCATCTTGTAGTCGATTGCTCCCGGCAGGCATACCTTGGCACAGATGCCGCATTTTCCTTTTAACAGCATGGTGCAGTGTTCGGCATCAATTACCGGTTTGTTCGGTACTGCCTGTGGAAATGGCGTATAAATCGCTTTCCGTTTATCAATGCCCATGTTGTATTCGTTGGGAACCTTTACGGGACATTTCTGCCAGCAGGCGCCGCAACCGGTGCAGGTTTTGAAGTTCACATAGGATGCCTTCTTTTTGATCTTGACCTTGTAGTTGCCGACAAACCCCTGCAATTCAAGTACCTCTGCGTAAGGAATGAGTTCAATGTAAGGATGGGAAGCTACATCAACCATTTTCGGGGTAAGAATGCATTGCGAGCAGTCGAGGGTTGGAAAGGTCTCATCAAGCTGAGCCATTTTCCCCCCGATGGATGGACTTTTCTCAACTAAAACAACCGGAATGCGGGCATCGGCAATGTCGAGCGCTGCCTGAATACCGGCAATCCCGCCTCCGATCACCAGGGCGCGTTTGGTTACCGGTACCGAAATTTCATGCAATTGTTCGTTGGCAATTGATTTGGCAACAGCCATGCGGCAAAGGTCCATGGCCTTTTCCGTGGCAGCTTTTTTATCCTTTTGATGAACCCAGGATGAGTGTTCCCGGATGTTGGCAACCTCCAGAAGATAAGGGTTCATGCCGGCATCTGACAGGGCCTTGCGGAAGGTCTTTTCATGCATGCGAGGCGAACAGGCCGCTACCACGATGGAGGTGAGTTTGTACTGCACGATGGCATCACGGATCATCCCCTGCCCCGGATCGGAACACATGTACTTATATTCAATGGCATATTTGACATCCCTGATGCGTTTTACCTCTTCAACAACCTGGGGAACATCAACATAATCGGCAATGTTGGCGCCGCAAAAACAAACGAATACTCCTACTCTTGCCATTATTTAACCTCGCTTTCTGCTTCAACAGCTTTGATGGGTTTCTTAATTTTCTCAGGCACGGGGACAACCTTACCGATGTTGGCCAAGGCGCCTTCAACCGGAACGATGTGTTTTGGAAACTTCAACTGGTCAATCGGATATCCGAAAGCAAGCGCCATGAGTTGCGTGAAATAAAAGACAGGGATGTCGTATTTAATACCTTGCAGTTTTTCAATGTCGGGCTGACGCATATCGAGGTTCGACTGGCAAAGCGGGCAGGCAACCACAATGGCATGTGCCCCGCTCTCTTTGGCCATCGCCAGGATCTGACCGCTCAGGTTCACCACCACCTCGGTGTTTGAAATGGAGAAAGAGGCGCCGCAACATTCGGTCTTGTAATCAAATTCGGTAGCCGTGGCGCCCAATGCCTCACAAATCTGATCCATGCTGACCGGATATTCAGGGGAATCGAATTGGGTGATATTTTTAGGACGGGTGAGCAGACAACCATAGTAGCAGGCCACTTTCAACCCGGTAAGCGGTTTGGTTACTTTGCTTTTGATGATTTCAAGGCCGATATCTTCGTAGGCGTACTGCAGCATCGATTTCACATCGACCTTTCCCTGATAGGTTCCCTCTTCTACCACAGTGGTGTTGATCCGTTTGGCCAACTCGGGATTTTCATCCATGTGCACCTTGGTTACCTTCATACGCTGATAGCAGGATGCACAGGCAATTCCCATGGTGGTGTTTTCCAGTTTTTCGGCCAGCACCAGGTTGCGCAGCGGAAGCGCTAAAGCCAGGTTTTCGGTCATCACATGGGCAGAAGTGGCGCCGCAGCAATTCCAATCGGGAATATCCTCCAGTTCCACATCTAAGGTTTTGAGTACCAGCTTGAGGGTACTGTCAAATTCCTCACTGGTACCATGTGCTGAACAACCCGGGAAATAGGTTAATTTCTTCATTGTAGGTCAGGTTATTTTTTCTTTTCCAGTTTTTCGGCAATTTCATACATGCGCTTGATGGCTTTGGCGCTCTTAAGCGGTTTAACCCCCAGTGGGATTTTGCCTTTCAACAAGGCTTTGGGCGCCAGGTGCATATCCTTGAAGAGGTTCCGGGTACGGATGTTGAACTCGGCCATCATGCGGAGCTCATAATTGCGGCCATACCGTTTGATCATTTCCAGGAAGATCTGATGGAATTTGCGGATCTCCTTCACCTTTGTTGACGTGTTGATAGTGTTCTCCTCAATGGCCAGGTGGCGCACGGCTTCCATTACCGCCGGAATGTCGATTTCACGCGGGCACCGCCCTGAGCAGGCCGAACAGGTGAGACAGAACCAGTGTGAGTTGGCCATGTAACACTCATTTCGCAGCCCCAGCTTGATCATCTGCATAATCTCGCGGGGCGGAAAATCCATGTATTGTGAAACCGGGCAGGTAGAAACACACTTGCCGCATTGATAACATTCCAGCACATTGGCGCCGCTCTTAACGTTTACGGCTTCCAGAAATGTGTTTTTTCCCTGTGTTCCAAGTGTTATCATAATACTTGTTTGTATTGTTAATGAATTAACAGCACAAAGTTAATAAAAGATTCTTTTGGAAATATTCTAAATTATTACCGTCTGATATTCTGAAAGATAATTACCGGTTTCCTAAATAAAAACGTGAAGGGTGATGCGTAACAGGTGATAGGAGTCACGATACCGGCGATATTCCTGGAATATCCAATCGGTTTTTCATATTCCGCTATCTTTTCAGATCAACAATACATACCAAAATTATATCTTTGTGAAACGTAATATTGAAAATCATGGACACCCTCAATTTAGACCACAGCAAACGTTATTCTTACGCCGATTACCTTACTTGGATGGATAATGTGAGGCGGGAATTATTCGATGGCTTTATCAAACTGATGACCCCGTCGCCGTCGGCAAAGCATCAGGAAATTTCATTTAATCTTTCGAGATTGTTTGGCAATTATCTTTTTAAAAAACATTGTAAGGGATTTGCAGCTCCTTCTGATGTCCGGTTTCCAAAAAACAAAGATTCAAAAAGCGATAAGCAGGTTTACACAGTTCTTCAACCCGATTTATATATTGTTTGCGATCTGTCGAAAATTGATGCGCGCGGTTGTCTGGGTGCACCTGATATGATTATCGAAATTATATCGGCAAAAGATTCAAAACGAGATACCCGGGATAAATTTGACATCTACGAGGAAAACGGCGTTCGCGAATACTGGATAGTAAGTCCCAACGATGAAACTGTGAACGTTTTTGTTTTAGATGAAAACGGTAAATTCCAATTTAAAGGTCTCTACGCCGGCGATGATAAAATCCCGGTAAATATCTTCAATGGCGATCTTGAAATTGACCTTACCGAAGTTTTTCTGCCTTAACCCACTTCCAGGCGCCAAAACCTGCCACCATGGCCAATGCAATGTACAACCCTCCGTCGACGGGCGCGCCGCCACCGCTGGGGGCTTTGTTGCTATTGGAGCCTTGATCAGCCGGCGGGGGAGGCTGGGTAATGCCGGTTTGGGCAGACAAGAGGAAAAAGAGCATCAGCAGCGAGAACATGAGGGGTTTGTGTAGTTTTTTCATGACATGTTGTTTTGATAATTAATTAATAAAAATCTTAACTGAATAAACATTTTCACCGGTCAACACCTTGACCAGATAATATCCGGTGCATCCGCTGAGGCTGATTTTCGTTAATGCGTTTTCGCCAAGCGGCTGCCGCAACATGGGTTGACCGATCATGTTGTAAACGATCACCTCGCCTTTTAACATTACACCCGAATGATTGGCAATGTAAACCGAACTGCCGGAAGCATAAATGTTGAACGGCTGCCTGTTTCCATGATCGTCAACACTGAAAGTTCCGCCAAAATGCAGCAGGAAACGGGCTTCAGCATCAGTTGCGGTTGCGGAAAAAGCATAAACCGGATTTTGCATGAGGTTTTGGGTTTTGGCCAATTTCAAATCTTCAAGCGTAATGGCAGCGGACGAAGTAAACGATTCAAGCTGGCTTGCCGTAATCGTATAGTTGCCATCGGCGCCTGCCTTGAAACTGACCGGGATGGTAACTGCGCCGGGTTCGCCCCTGAAGTCGATCGAATAGTTCCCTTCAGGCTTTACGGTGTAAAGGCTGGGTGCAGTTTCGTAAAAGCTGAACATTTTTTCGGCGCCGCCATCAGCAGTTTGGTGCCCGAATTCAATAATGATTTCATCGGACCAGGTATTTACTTCTCCCGTAACGTTCAGGCGAAGAATATTTGCGATTGCTTCGGTTGATTTAAGGTAAGGCTGGGTATTGTGTACCCTTACTGCGTCATTCATAGCTATAAATAGAGGGGGGTTCGGAAAGTCAACATTTTTCAGAAGCGCTGCTTTTACCATAAAACCCTGACCAACGGCAATATATCGTGTAACGTTGTGTGATCCGTTGTCGCTCAACGAGGCGCTGTTATATGAACCATATTGTCCGTCAGCATCATTCCAGATGCTTATATCATAACCGCCGCCACTTGACACCAATGCTGTTCTTGTCCAGCCACTTGCAGCTTTCCAGTCGATGGCCGAAGGATAAGGGTTTCCTGCAAGGTTGTACCCGGCATACGTACCTGAACCTGCTTTTGATATCGTAAGCGTTTTGCTTCCGGAGTTAAGGCTACCTGTAAATTGTTTGGTAAGCCCTGTGCCTGTATATTCAACCAGATAACCCTTGCATGTTGTAAAATTGGTATTCCCATTCGCAGTAGTCCACGTTGGAGCAGTTGTGGTGTTTTTAAAATTAACCCATATACCTGTCGGCTCATACCATGCAAAGAAGTCGTATGAGTTTGGAGGGTCAGTCGTAAAAGCAGGGCTGATGGCCTGCGTTGCCACTGGCGAAGATAGAAAATGCCATGCGTGGCTTGTGCCCGGGATAGCACGATCAACCGTAGCTGCACCGCTTACCGTTAAAAAGGCATTGCCAAGGAGCGAAGCGCCGCTTTGCATGGTAATATTATTGCAGGCGCCGGCTGCAGTAAGCGTTGGATAATTAGAAACCGAATTGGGAATTAATATATCATCTGCCGAAGTCGGCACAGCATTGCTGCTCCAGTTACCTGGCGTATTCCAGTCGCTGCTTTCGGATCCGTCCCAGGTGGTGATTCCGAAATAAAGGGATGCAATTACATCATAGGTAACTGCCGAATTAGCATTTATAGTCCTAAAATAATACGGTGTACCTGCAATTGCGTTGGTGGTGGCTTGCAAGCACCATTCCAATTCGTTTCCGGCAGTAGTACTAACTGGAGCCGGAGATGGTTCAGAAGACGAAATGCAATACCATGGTGTAAAATCTAAAGTAAATAATTGATTTGTAGTAGCATCTCCGTCATTAAAATAAGTAGTAGGGGACAATGCAAATGCATTGGTAGTTCGGTCTGTAGTTATGGTAGTCCAGTCAATTTGGTCTATCGAATATTGTAAGGAATACCCACCAGGAGACCCCGGGTCAAAATTAACTGCGGAATGTGCAATCCTTAACCTGAAATTGGTATTTGCTGCACTTACTGTTGCAACGGTGTTTTCTGCCGCTTTCCAGGTTGCAGCAGATTCAGACCCATCATCATTTCTCCAACGGTAAATATGCATTATATTGCCTCCAGAGCCAAAAACATCAGCGGTAAAAATTATCATGGAGAATAAAATAAAAACTAAACTTTTAAGGAAATTTGATCCCTTAAAGCTATCTTTTGTTAAAGGAAAAAGAATCAGTTTGTTTTTCATGGCTGATCATTTATTTGTTTTCAACTAAAGATCAATTAGTTCTTTAAAAATTATGGTAACGAAACTCCCAAGCACCCAAAACAGAGAAAACAAAAGAGGTGTTTTAGAAAGCACTATGAATTGGTTGTTTTTTCGATTTGGGCTGACTTTTACTTGTTTAAGCCCCATTTTGTTATTGTAACCCATGTTTTGTGGCAAACCGCTTGCTTCAATCAATCCCGAATACCCACCGTTTAAATTTACGATTAAATCTTTTCTGTTTTCAACAGCCCTGATCCTGCAAATATAATAATGCCCCCTGGTAACCCATGTATTTGGAAACCAACTGTCGTTTCCCATGTTAATTAAAAACTGACTTCCTTGCTTCGTCAGATCATAGCATGGCAAACCTGCTTCGTTACATATCATCATTCCGGCTTTACCAATAGAAGTAGTTAAAGGTTGTTGGTTTTCACCTTCCGACATTTCGGAACTATTTGCCATAAAAGGGAGCATTAGGTTAACAGCCTTGCCTCCAATTGGTTTTTCAATTATAGATAGTAGGTTTTGCTTAAAATAAGTTTGACTGTTTCCATCGGGGCTGACTATTAAAGCGGTATTGTAAATTCTTTTATCAGGCATGGCATAATACGTTCCGATTATCATTTCGGAATTTTTTCCAACAAGTTCCGAACCCATCTTTAAGAGTAAATCGTCATTTTCATCAATTGTCCACGGAATGGTGGTTTCTGTCCAAAGAATGATTTTTGGGTTAAGCGCTACAGCTTGTTTATTCAGATTAATAAGGATAGAAGCAAGGGAGTCCCCGTTTTTTTCATCCCATATTAATGCGGATCCGAAATTATGGGTTGCCAGTACTACCTCACTGGTGTTTTTCCTGTTATTGTTGTTTTGAAAAATTTCAAAAATGAGATAACCTGAAAGGAAATAGATGCCAATAAAAATAAAAAAATAGAGTAAATGTCTTAGGCTTTTTTCACGGATTGTTTTGGCTAAAAGTAAGTTGCCAATAATAATTGCAAAAGACATAATGCTATATCCAAAAACTGCAACCGGCTGAATGGCAAATAAATTGGAAGCCAGGGCATAACCCGATTGAAAAGCAAGTAATGAAAATCCTGGAAACCAAAACATTCTTGCTGCTTCCACCAATAAAATTAACGAAGTAAATAATAATGCGTTTTTACACCATGTAGCTGTGTAATTTTTACGGGAAATAATAAAGCGATATACCCCACAAGCAATGGCGTAAAACAGAGAGAAGAATAAAGCACCGAAAACTATTATTAACATTCCTGCCATACTTATTTTCCCTGAATAGTTAAAAATTGTCAGTGGGATAAAGGAATAAGAAATGCAGAATGTAGTAATCCCGAAAATGAATCCAATTAGCGTTGCCTTTGGTGCATTGATGTCACCTAATGCAAAAATCAGGGGAATAAAGCTAATCCAAATTAAAACCCAATTAACATTAACAAATGACCAGGAAATTAAAATACCGGACAATACCGCCAATACCATTCTGAATTTAAAAAAGTTTCTTTCTATAAATTTCATCCCAAAACAGTTGCCATTGATATTATAGATATTCTATACTACTCCCCATCTTTATACCACAAAGATATCTTTCCTAATTGGTTTTTCCAAACTAATCTGTTTGAATAAAGTAATCGATAGTAACCGCATCTTTGGTTGCGAGTACCTTCCTGTTGTTTCGATAATTAGTTAATAAAAACCTTCACTGAGTAAACATTTTCACCGGTCAACACCTTTACCAGGTAATACCCTGTGCATCCGGTAAGGCAGATTTTCGTCAATGCATTGTCGCCAAGCGGCTGCCGCAACATGGGTTGACCGATCATGTTGTAAACGATCACCTCGCCCTTTAACATTACACCCGAATTGTTGGCAATGTAAACCGAACTGCCGGAAGCATAAACGTTGAAAGGCTGCCTGTTTCCCTGGTCGTCAATACTGTAAGTTCCGCCAAAATGAAGCAGGAAACGGGCTTCAGCATCAGTTGCGGTTGCGGGAAAAGCATAAACCTGGTTTTGCCTGAGGTTTTGGGTTTTGGAACTCTTCAAATCTTCAAGCGTAATGGCCATGGATGATGTAAACGATTCAAGCTGGCTTGCGGTAATCGTATAGTTACCATCGGCGCCTGCTTTAAAACTCACCGGAATGGTAACTGCGCCGGGTTCGCCCCTGAAGTCGATCGAATAGTTCCCTTCAGGCTTTACGGTGTAAAGGCTGGGCGCAGTTTCATAGAAACTGAATATCTTTTCGGCGCCACCATCAGCAGTTGGATGCCCGAATTCAATAATGATTTCATCGGAATATGTATTGGCATCACCTGCAACTTTCAGGCGAAGGCTATTGTCAATAGCATCAGCCGTTTTCAGGTAGGGCTGGGAATTGTTTACTCTTATTCTGTCATCCATCTCAATGCCAAATTTCAATGGCGCTTTTCCCGGAGAATCCCCATTTTTAACAGCTTTTGCTTTTACCATAAAACCCTGGCCAATGGCAATATATTGTGTTACACCGTGGGTCCCGCTTGATCCTGTACTGTTGAAGGCTCCATAATTGCCATCCGCACTGTTCCAGATGCTCATGGTATAACCACCACCATCCGGTTCCAGATTTATTCTTTGCCAGCCGCTGGAAGCTTTCCAGTCAATGGCCGACGGATAAGGATTTCCTGCCAGATTATATCTTGCATAAGCGCCTGTTCCTGCTCTTGAAAGACTGAAACCTATCGCTCCGCTGTTCAGGTTGCCGGCGAATGTTTTGGTAAGCTCTGTACCGGTATATTCAACCAGATACCCCGTACCTGGTGCAAAATTATTGTCCCCGTTTACAGTTTCCCAGGTTGGGTCAATCGTTGTATTTTTAAAATTAACCCAAAGGCCATCAGTTTCGTACCAGGTAAAAAAATCGTAATCTGCCGGGTCGGCTGTAAAATCAGGGCTGATGGGCTGATTTGCCACCGGGGAAGCGAGAAAATGCCAGGCCCGGGAGGCACCGGGGATGTACCGGAATACCGTGCCCGGCACATTGGCGGTATGATGGATAAGCGAACCGTCACCGGGGACATTGCTTCTAATAACAACCCCTGAATTCCCATTGTTGTTGACTAAGGTTCCGTTCACTGTGAGGCTGTAGCCGGGATACACAGTAACATTCATGCCGACTGGAATGTTCAGATCGTTGCAAACGGCACTGCTGTAAATCTTTGGTGCAAAAGCACCATTCGGCGATATTGACACATTATCCGTGGCGCCAGGCACATGACCATCCTCCCAGTTACCTTCATCGTCCCAAGATGGAGGAGGATCCGTTGTATAAAAGTAGCCCGGCGCCGGGCGGAGTTCAAAGGCACCGATGGCCGGAGAACCCTCGTGCCGGTTCGTGCCCCGCTGATCAAGGGTGACGGCGGCATCCCAGACGCCCGAATGGATCGCGATGCTGCCAGGGGTGATGGCAAGTGTTTCCGTCGGACCGCCATTGGCAGCCACTGCGGAGGCCAGGTTCAGGCTTCCGGCGTTCGCATCGCCACCCTTGGTCCAACTGGTAAAGTCTGTTCCCGGTGCGTTGTAACTGGTGTTAAACAAAAGATCTGTGGCCGCGTTGAAGCTGTTTCCTGCATCAGCAGACACATTCTGGTATTGCACGATGTTGTTGCCGTTGTCGGTAAGGGTGTAAGACCCCATGAGCGTAGAGCCTACAAAATCGAATTTTATGCTGTTATCAGTGTTTTGTGCTAAAATACTGTTTTTGAATACAAGTGTTCCATTATACGTAACATAAACGCCAGCCCCCTCAACGGAAGCAGTGTTGTTGGCAATGGTCGTGTTGGTGATGGTAAGCGTAGCCCCCAAATTACAAATGCCTCCCCCAAAGGCATAGGAAGGGCCCGTTGCTGAATTTTCCGAAATGGTGCAATTGGTGATAGACCCTGTAAGACCTGAACCCAAAAAAGCAATGCCCGCTCCAATAGCAGAAGCCCCCGATGTGTTGATTACGTTGCCGCTGATGGTGGAGTTCATCATCACGAAGGTACCATCGTCACAGTAGATACCTCCACCCATCATGCCCAACGTTCCTGAATAGATGTTATTTTTAATCACCGAATGGTTGATCTGAATATTCCCACCGTTGCTTAAACCAAGACCACTAAGATCATGATCACCACCGCCATGGTTGTCGCTGATTTCACAATTATTGACCGTCATGGTCCCTAAATTGAAAATTCCGCCTCCGTACCCACCCCCTGCGGTGGGGGCTTTTGAGGCTATCGTTTCCATTATAGTATTTCCAGTAAAAAGACAGTTGTTGAGGGTAAGGTTGTTCACCGATCCACAATATAGCCCGCCACCGATACTGCCCACACAGTTGGTGATGGTTACCCAATCGAAGGTACAGGTTGATTGTGCAGTCATACAAATTCCACCACCATTCGTTGCTTTTGAGTCCGAAACAGTGATGCGCGACAGGTTCAGAATGCCTTGTTTCTGATATATTCCACCTCCGTACCCCCCGGTGCCCGAAAAGTATCCTCCTTTAATATACATATTGCTGATATTGCATGTTTTATCAAGTGCATTAACATGAAACACCCGGTAGGGGGAAGTTCCGGGCGTCGTTACCTGTACCGTAACCTGGGTGCCGCTTCCGGCTGTATTTGCACCATTGATGGATACTCCTTTGCCGGTAATCAGCAGTTCGGTCAAGAGGACAATTGTTTCTTGGCCGGTAGAAAGATTGAAGGTGATGGTTCCGTCATCACTTACATCGGCAATGGCCTGGCGAAGCGATCCTGCTCCGGCATCGCTGTTGGTTGTAACGATCTGGTCGGTCGCGAAAAGCTGATTGTTTAAAGCCAAAACGGTCAGGCATGTGATGATCATTTGCAGGATAAATGTCTTCATAACTTCTTTTTTAATATTGATATTGTATAAGAATATGAACCAAGAGATTAAAACTAAGTTTTTTTAATGACCTGACTAATAGTATGTTATAAGAATAAATGTTTCATACAACTGCGTTATTCAGCATTTTATTTGGCTAATGAATCATCACAGGATTTTATATCAAGGATAACTCGTATAAAAATAGTAAAGTTTTCTTTTCCTTATCCACCAGGCATAAAATAAATTTACATTTGATTTTGGGCATGCTTCGAAAAGTCAAAAACATATTAACCCGTTTAGACCCAATGATGCAAACATTTCACATTGGGGTACATACGTTTTATGTCTTGGGGCCTTCTCCGTGAAAAAGAATTTACAGCGTCGTGACTTATCCGAATTTGCCTTACAGTAAAAAATCAATATTATTTGCTAAATTTGACGAATGATTTAATCCCGGCAACCTATGAAACTTACAATTAAACTGCTGCTTTTCTCTCTTTTTACCTTCTTTTTGATCATGTTAGTCGTTTCGCTTTACCTTGGTTTAAGATCTCTTGAAACCATCAATAAACGGGCAAACGGGATCATTGATCATGAGTTTACCAAATCGATCATGGTTGGGGATATTCTCCGGGATCAAAAAATCATAGCCGGTTTTGAGCGGGAAATGATGCTCACTTCATCGCCCGAAAGGAAACGCGACATTAAGGAAACCTATATCCTGGCTTACAACGACGCCGATTTGAAATTAGCTGAACTTTTACGGATGGAAGATCCCGAAGGAAAAGCGATTCTTGAAAAAGTAAAACAAAGTTTTTCTGAATACAAAAGCCTGATAAATAAAGAATACCTGTGGTCATACGAAAAAGCGCAGAAAGGAAATACTGTTTTAAGCCAGAAAGAGGAAGAGGAAAGCCAATTAACGCAGGATGCTTCAAAAAAACTTGTAGACCTGCTTTTTCAATTGGAAGAACATAAAAATTCGGATGTCAGCATTGCCGGGAATCAGGCAAACGAATCGATCTCCTTTCAAAAATCCCTGATTATCATTTTTATCGTAATTCTCTTTTTATTTGGCCTGGTTGTTCTTTTCTCTATTTTATGGTTTGTTTACAGCATTGTTGGCGGCGAACCAGGTGTAATCAAAGAGATGACCGGAAAAATCACTGAAGGAGACCTTAGTGCGAAATTTCCTCAGGAAACAAAAGGGATATTCAATTCCATAAAACTTCTTCAGCAAACGTTACTTCTTGTGGCCAATAAAGCCGAAAACATTGCCAGTGGTGATTTTTCGGTCGAAATCATTCCCCAGTCGGAAACCGATCAGCTGGGTAATTCTCTGGCCAAAATGACCCGCACGCTGAGTGCTTTAGGAACCGTGACCGAAGAAATTTCACGGGGAAATTTTGACAAGCGTCTTGAAGTACGGGGTGAAAACGATCTGGTTTCCAAATCGATCAACAGCATGAGCCTTAACCTTGAGAAAAATGAAAAACACAACAAGGATCAAAACTGGCTTAAGGACGGATTAAATAAACTCAGCCTGGAACTTTCCGGGGAAATGGGACTTGACCGGATCACATCAGCCTCTATCAGCTTTATCAGCCGGTATGTCGAAGCCGGACGCGCAGTGATTTATATGACTGATGAAGAGAACAAGAAGTTGCATCTTGTCAGTTCATTCGCTTTTACCGAACGCGATCATCTCTCAAACGAATATGAATTTGGTTCAGGGGTGGTTGGCCAGGTTGCACTGGAAAAGAAAGCCATCTTTTTACGAAATGTGCCAAAAAACGAAGCGCCCATCAGCACAGGAACGAGCCAGTCGGCACCATCCAACACCTATACCTATCCCCTGGTTTATGAAGATGAACTGCTGGGGGTTATCGAACTTGCCTCTCTGATGCCATTTACCTCTGTTCAAACTGCATTTCTGGACGAATCGAACCAGATCATTGCATCGGGCATCTATCTGGCCATTCAAAGGCAAAAAATTGAGGAGTTGCTTGGCAAATCACAAATTGCTCAGCGGGACGCAGAAGAGAAGACCATGCAGGTGCAGGAAGCCAATGCCCGATTAGAGGAACAGCAACAACAAATTCAGCAGCAATCGGAGGAGTTGCAGCAAACCAATTCGCAGTTGGAGGAACAGCAGCAACAACTCCAGCAGCAGTCGGAAGAGTTGCAGCAAACCAATGCTCAACTCGAAGAACAACAGCAGCAGTTGATGCAGCAAACCGAAGAACTCCGCCAGGGCAACGACCAGCTCAGGCAGGCAAAAGAAGATCTGGATATCAAGGCAGGCGACCTGGAAATGTCAAACAAATACAAGAGTGATTTTCTGGCCACCATGTCGCATGAATTGCGGACACCGCTCAACTCCATTATCCTGCTCTCCAAAATGATGCAGAAAAATGAACGGGGCAATTTCAGAGCCGACGACATTAAACGTGCACAAGTGGTCCATTCTGCCGGTGAAGAACTGCTCAGGCTTATCAACGACATTCTGGATATTTCAAAGATCGACGCCGGTAAAACAACGTTATCCATCAGCGAATTTTCAACCGAAACATTGGCAAATGACCTGAGCCATTTCTTTTCTTCCGCCGCAAAAAACAAAGGACTGTCGCTTGTCGTAGATGATACACTGAAAACCACCCTGACCACAGATAAAGACAAGGTTTCGCAAATCCTGCGCAATTTTATTTCAAATGCCATGAAGTTCACCAAAACCGGCACCATTACCATCAGTGTTGAAGAGAGTGGAATTCTTGAAAAACCCGTGAAAATCAGTGTCAGGGATACCGGAATTGGCATCGCCCGGGATAAGCATAAATTGATCTTTGATGCTTTTCAGCAGGTAGATAGTTCCATTTCACGTGAATTTGGCGGTACCGGATTGGGACTTACCATTTCGCAAAAACTCACGACCCTGCTGCAGGGTGAAATCAGCCTGAAAAGTGAGGAAGGCAAGGGCAGCGAATTTTCGCTGTTATTGCCCAAAGTGCTGATTCCGCTGGAGGGTGATGATGCCGAATATACCAAACCCAGAAACCGGGATAACGAAAGCCTGACACCTGCCAGCGTGTCGTCCTTTCCCGTCAACCAGGCCTTCGTTGACGACCGGAAAACAATAACAGCCAGTGATAAAATCATTCTGATCGTGGAAGACGATTACCTCTTTGCCGACTTCGTGGCCATGGTCATTCACAACATGAACATGAAGGTGTTGCATGCCGCCACTGCCGAAGAGGGATTGCGTATGGCACAACAATTCAAAATCAGTGGGATTGTGCTGGATCTCAAATTGCCCGACATGAACGGGGTGGATTTTATGCGCAGGCTTAAAAGTCTCAAGGAATTACGTCACATCCCGGTCCAGATTATCTCGGGTCATGAAAAAAATCCCGAACTTCTGCGGATGGGAGCATTGGATTTTCTGCAAAAACCAGTAGACCAGGATCAGATACAAAACGCTATTCAGGGGATCCTGAATTTCAGCCAAAAACATCCTAAGGACCTGCTGATTGTTGAAGATGACGATACCCACCGCGAAGCCCTTACCGAACTCATTGCAAGCCAGGATGTTCGTGTTAAAGGCGTGGGAACGGAGGAAGAGGCGATTGAAGAGCTGACCAAGGGTATCTATGATGCCGTAATCATTGACCTGGGGCTGAAATCAGGCAGCGGATTGAACATCTGTAAATTTGTCCGCGAAACGCAGTTAAAAGTACCTGTGATCGTTTACACCGGGAAACAACTCAGTCAGGAGGAAGAAAAAAACCTGAAGAAAGTTGCGGATCGTATTATTATAAAAACCGTTCATTCTGAAAACCGGTTGCTCGACGAACTGATGCTCTTCCTGCATCAAACCCAGATGGAGAATACTGATCAGAGCACGAAGGTAAAAGATTCCCATTTGCAGTTGAAACGACTTGCCGGGAAAACAATCCTGGTGGTGGATGATGATATAAAAAATGTATTCGTCCTGAGCACGGCACTTGAAGAACATGGAGCGACCGTAATCGACGCACAAAACGGGTTTGAAGCAGTGAATCTTCTTCAGACCAAACCTGTCGATCTTGTTTTAATGGATATTATGATGCCGGTCATGGATGGTTATACTGCCATGAAGTTAATCAGGTCGGATCAAAGAATAAAATCCATTCCGATGATTGCATTGACCGCAAAGGCACTTAAAGAAGACCGGGAGAAATGTATTGCTGCCGGAGCGAATGATTATCTTGCCAAACCAGTTGATTATGACATGCTGATCGGGTTAGCCGAAGCCTGGTGTCAGAAAAAAGGATAGCGATGAATATACATGCGGTAGAAACGGCTAAATCACGTCATATTTCAGTCCAGGGAAACATGCAGTTTCAGACTGACAAGGATGCGTTTTTTGCAGAATTAAAACCGACACCCCACACGGAGGTGGAATTGACTTTTTTTGATGCAAGAATTCTGCCTGCCGATGTTTTGACCTATATCAAATCATTCATTGCTGCTAACAAAAACATCAAAGTAAAAATCAATGTATTCCATCGCTATTTAGGTTCATACCTCTACCGGCTTGGCATACACTGTCATGTGATGCACTCGCATTCACTCGACGGGAGGGAATCGAAAAAGATCCGGGCCATTGCCCTGGGTGGTTCGGCGGGGAGCCTTGACAAAATCATGCAGATCATGGCAAAATTACCTGCCAGGGATATCAGTGTCTTCATCATACAGCATGTCTTGGAAAATGAGCCCAATTATCTTGGAGAGATTCTGCAACGAAACACCGAGTTCAAAGTGGTTCCTGTTACCGATAAGATCCACATCAAGCCCGGTTGTGTCTACATTGCGCCTCCGGCCCATCACATGAAAATTGACCATGGCAGGATCAGGCTTACAGCGGAGGCGAAGGTTAATTTTGCCAGGCCCTCCATTCAGATCACCTTTGAAACCCTGGCGCATGAATATAAAAGCGGACTGATTGCGGTGCTTCTATGCGGTTATGGCGAAGACGGCGCCAATGCTTTCCCGCTGCTTAAACAGGTGGAGGCGATCACGATTATTGAAGATCCTTACGATTGTGATGCCAAGGATCTTCCCCTCAGCGCCTGGAAAACCGGTTTGGTTGATTATAAATTCCCACTCCCGGAGCTGGTCTCCTTTCTGGCACGGATCATCGAGCCCGAAGAACTTAAAATTGACGAAACCGAACTGAAACATTTTCTTGCTGATTTGAATGAGCACTATGGGTACGACTACCGTCATTATAGTGTCCAGAGTGCCGTACGGCGAATCACGCGGGTCATGACCGATCATCATTTATACTCATTCCGGCGCTTCAGCGAATTGGTTCTTCAGGATCAGGATCTTTTCGAGAACCTGTTTCTTGAATGTTCCATCAACATTACCGAATTCTTCAGGAACCCGCTGACATTTCTTTCGATTCGTGAAAAAGTGCTTACCTACCTTGATTCATTCCCTCATATAAAAATATGGAGCGCCGGTTGCTCAACGGGGCAGGAAGCAATAACATTAACCATCCTCCTCGATGAACTGGGGATATTGCACAAGTCGCAAATCTACGCTTCGGATATTAACCCATTCGTTGTGGAGGAAGCCCAAAACGGTCTGTATTCTGTTGAAATGATTGAAAACAGCCGTGCGAATTATATACTTTCGGGTGGTACCAAGGATTTTGACAGTTATTTCATCATTAAAGACGGTTATGCACAGATCAGAAATCACCTGAAGGATAAAATCCTTTTCTTCCAGCATAGTTTGCTTAACAAAGGTGCATTTAATGAATTTCACCTGATTCTTTGCCGCAATGTGCTTATTTACTTCGATCAGAGCCTGCAAAGCGCCGTTCTCGACCTCTTTTTCCGGTCGCTTGACATGAATGGATTTCTGGTGCTGGGCGAAAGCGAAAGCATTGGCTCCTATCCTATCGGATTTCAGGTTTTTGATAAATCAAATAAAATTTTCAAGAAAATAATATGATTAAAATGGAAGTGAACTTTATTCCCGATATCCTCATTGTTGATGATATTGAACATAATATTTTTACTTTGCGCAGTTTGATCGAATCGCAATTTGAAGCCAATATCATTGAGGCCACATCAGGGGAACAAGTCTTGCGGATTTTAAATGATCGCACCATTGATCTGGTGCTCATGGATGTGATGATGCCTGGCATGGATGGATTTGAAACAGCACGCCTTATTAAAAACAGGCCCAGGACAACCAACATACCGATCATTTTTATCTCTGCTTTCGACCCGACCCAAAAACTGCTTGAAAAGGGAATCGCTGCCGGCGGATTCGATTATCTCACAAAGCCGATCGATGACAACCAACTGGTTTACAGGCTCAAAATGTACCTGCGATTCATCAAACACGAATACCTGATGAACATGCATCTCCGTGAACTAAACCAGAAACTCATTGAAGAAATTGAAGAACGAAAGGCCACAGAACTCAGTTTATATATCTCACAAAATGAATTGAAAGCCACCAATGCCTCCAAGGATAAATTCTTTTCAATCATCGCGCATGACCTGAAGAATCCCTTCAACGGCATCATCGGACTGAGCAGTCTGCTTATCGATGATTTTGACAGTTTCCCGGTTGAACAGCAAAAAGAGTTCATCCTGGATATCAAAACGACTGCCGAAAACACATTCAGGCTATTGCAAAACCTGCTAGAATGGTCACAAACCCAAATCGGCAAGATCCATTTTGAACCAACGCAATTTATGCTCGCATCCACAACCCGGGAAATCGTTGACCTGGTAAAAATATCGGCAGGCAATAAAAACATTTTACTGGAGTCGGATGTCCCTGCAGATATCCGTGTTTTTGCCGATAAAAACATGATTAACACGGTCATCCGGAATTTACTTTTAAATGCCGTTAAATTTACAAGGAGCGGCGGAAGAATCGTATTATCCGCCAGGAATATCGACCATGTGGTTGAAATTTCAGTAACCGACAATGGCATCGGAATAAGTCCTGAAACTTTTAAAAAACTATTTTGCATTGATTGCAATGTGGTATCTTATGGCACCGAAGGTGAACAGGGAACCGGACTGGGGTTGATCCTCTGCAAAGAGTTTGTTGAAAAAAATGCAGGGAAGATCCGGGTGGAAAGCGAACTGGGCGTGGGAAGTACCTTTACCGTTTCAATACCTGAAACTGCGCTATTCAACTAACTATCATCATGGAAAAAACAGAAAAACACACGATTCTGATCGTTGATGACAACTCGAACAACCTTTTTTCATTGCACGAGCTGATCAAAGATAACTTCCCGGTTGAGGTTATTGAGGCAACGTCTGGTTTTGAAGCTTTGCGCATCATCAACGAACAACCCATCGATCTTTGCCTGATGGATGTTCAAATGCCCGAAATGGATGGCTTCGAAACGGCCAAACTTGTGCGTTCGCGGCCGAAAACGGCCCATATTCCGGTGATTTTTATCACAGCGTTCGATCCCAATAAAAATCTGATGGCAAAAGGCCTTAATGCCGGGGGCCTTGACTATCTTACCAAGCCCATCGACGATGTGCAGATCGTTCATACGTTGAACATGTACCTGCGTTTTCTTGGCCGTGAACGTAACATCAACAGCGAACTCGACAAGAAGGTTCAGTTGCGCACAATTGAGCTTCAGAATATCAACCGGAAACTTAACATTGAAATTGAAGATCGTAAGAAAGCCGAAACTGCTTTGCAGGAATCTGAAACGAAACTCAGAGAGGCCAATGCTGCCAAAGATAAGTTCTTTTCCATCATTGCCCACGACCTCCGCAATCCGTTCAATGCCGTGATCGGTTTTTCCAATGTCCTGCGTGAAAACATTTTCGAACTCGAACTCAAGGAGATCAGTGAATATATCGGTTACATTTATGATTCCGCAATGAATGCTTATACCTTGCTGGGCAATCTCCTCGATTGGGCCAGGTCGCAAACAAACAGCATCCAGTTTAATCCCGGAGCCATCAACATATCCGACATCATCAATTCCACCCTGATAATACTCTCGGGAGAAGCCACCAAGAAAAATATTACGATGTCCTGCACAATACCCAACGATTGTGTTGTACTCGCCGATAGCAACATGGTTTCAGCCGTTTTCCGAAACCTTGTTTCCAATGCTATCAAATTTACCAAGACTGGTGGCTTTGTCTCCGTTTATTCAAGAATAACGGATGGTTATCATGAGTTTACAATTGAAGATAACGGTATTGGCATTCAACAGAAAGACATTGAAAAGTTATTCCGGATCGACACAAAAGTTTACTCCAAAGGTACGGCCGAAGAATCAGGTACCGGCCTGGGATTGATTCTTTGCAAAGAGTTTATCGAGAAAAACGGCGGGATTATCCACGTGGAAAGCGAACCAGGAAAAGGGAGTCAGTTCAAATTTACCTTGCCGGTTTTTACTGCCTGACAATTTATTGTTTTTGCCGTTTCTGCTGTTTTATGTCCATAAAAATACTTGCAGCCGGTGATTGAGCCATCGTAGAATTACGGTCAGGATTTGATGGTGATAAAGCATTTTTTGGATGGAATGGCACTTTTTATCTTTTCCAGAAGACTGTTAAAGACAGTTTTGCAATCCGAAATCCTGTCTTCCCCTTTTAAGCGTCCAACCAGAATACATCCGAGGGTATCGGCAGCAGTATTGCCACCATGGATTCTCACCCCGTCGAAATTCGGAACATTCACCAGCAACGGCATCTCTTTTTTAAAATGCTCAGAAAAATTGACCAGCACCTCATATCTTCCATTAGGAATGGCCGTTTCACCATAAATTTTTGTTCCGTCAGGCCGTACTTTATCTTCAAGTGTATAACAATGCGATGCTCCATCAATAAACAGCTCCCCGATGGTACTGCGCTCGGTAAACTCTTTGCGGAGTACTGTCAGCTCAAGCGCCGGAGGTGTTCCTGGCAGGTCTGAAACAGTGGCCTTGGCGGGCTGCCCAAGTGCGATATTTCGTGAAGTGTTGTAATATGCTACCCACCGGTCGACATGTTCCCCGAATTGATAAAGATTCCAGGGACTTTTAGCGCTGGGCCTGAGTGAACCCGCATTGTAGATGGCAGCCATTAACGGTGGCTCCAACTGATGTTTTGCATACCGTTTCTGGAAGTATCGCAACGCCAGTTCAGCCGCAAATACCGAATCGGAGGCCAGATCGACGATGAGCCGGGTGATTGAATCTGTTTTTGTTTTGTCGCTGCCTGCAGGCAGGTTCAATGTATCAATGGCGGTCGACAACAGCATGTGATGTGCCCCGACGGATATCTTATCGGGTGTGGAAACCGGATCGGAATAGCCTGGTTCTTTTCTTATCAGAAATTTTGCCTTTGAACCAATGTAATCGGCAACATCGGCCAAGGCCAAACGCTGGTCCGTCTGCTTTGATCCTTTGAAAACATTGATCAACTCTCCCTTGCTGAATGGCGTAGGAACGGTTCCAAAAGATTCGGTCATGGCATTGGCCGTGAGAATATCAGGGATGGTGCCATGTTCATCGGCAAGGGCCGAAAAACTCTTTTGTTGATAAAATGCCCTTACCCGTCGAACCAGGTTAACGGAGGGGATTAAATTCATGTATGAAGGACTGTTTCTTTCGCGGTCGACCTCACAATACCACAAAGGAGAACTGCATCGCCAGCGGCGACCTTCTCCAAATTGTTTCCAACCATCAGACAGCAATACCAGTGACATAAGTTTCCGGGGGTTTTAACGCTATTTCAGGCTCTGTGGTAATCTCGGGGATAAGCTGTTTATCAGATTGAAGCCGGACGGCTATGGTTACTTTTATCCTGTTATTTTCATCCATGCTGCATATCCTGAAACGAGGATCCAACTTGTTGGTTTTCCGAAACCAGTTTATTATCCTGATAAAAAGGTTAGGTACTTTTTGTACCATGAAAAACTCAAATTTTGTATGGTAAACATCCAGACTTTCGGGTTTAACAAAAACCGTGTTAACCTTCGCCGCATCATTTATTTCCTGCCACATGGCAGATTGATGCAGCAGAAAATCCGTTCTGGAACGTAAAAGCTCAGAAAGCAGGTTCTGGCTGATCTTCTGCAGTGTCAGATAGGACGGCATTATTCTTTGGTCTCGGCCGGAATTGTTTTAGACAAAAGGTTAAGTATCCTTGCCAGACCCTCAGGGATAGGAGCTTCGCTGGCGTGTACTGTGATTTCCAGAACACCGCTGCGGTTCATCACCGATTCAGAGGAAGATTGGCTTGACACATTTCCTTTCAACGATGCTTTGACAAAGCTTGCCAATATACCGGTGGTGCCTGCCTCCAGGCTGACGCCCATATCCAATGATTTTTTCTCGGAAACAACCTGGCTTATCTCATATTTAAAATGTGCGGTAAAGGAGTCAATCCGGATGTGGGGTACCGGTGTCATTGCCAGCAACGGGGCCTTCACCGTAATTTTTTGTTCCGAGGCGTCGCCTTTTGCCGTAGAGGTCGTTACATTTTCAAATTCAACTGTTTGGGATTTAAAGGCATTGATAAAATCAAGCGTTGCCTGGGCGGCAACTGCCTGTGCCTTGATCACACCTAATAAAGGAGCTGAAATAATGAATTCCAATGGAAGAGATTGGAATTCGGCTGCGGGAACGATTTCGTTTGCCATACTATCGATTTTTAAATTTTATAATTGAAAACTATTCTTCGTGTGTAATCTTGGTTGCTTGCGGAAGGGCTGACAATAATTTATCAAGCCCGGCAGGAAGCGGCTGCCGGCAAAGGTTAATTTCGATGTTAATTACGCTTGAGGAACTTTGGGATGATTCCGTTTTATCGTAAGCCGGTGGCGCCACATTTCCCCTGAAAGATACAGGTTCTGAGACGAGATACCATGGTCGTTTGTTTTCGTCCCAACCGCTGCCATTTAGCTTTTCACGATCGGTTACTGCTTTTTCTGACTCCTGCATCTGCGTATGAGCCCCATTGTTTTCCACTTTAAAATTGAGTTTAAAACTGGCATTATCGATTGTAAGTGGTATAATGGGAACCAATGCAAGCGCGGGTATTGAAATCTTCATCCTGTTTCCATCCTGGTCGGTCATGAAAAAATCCTGGGTATAAACCGACTTTGGCTTTGTTTCCGGACCGGTACTGACCGGGTTTCCTTTTTCATCAAGCTGGACATGAGGGGTAATAATCGGTGTTCCGTTTTTATCACATTCGAGGTTTGGATATCCGATTTGCAGCACCAGGTTCAGGAAACTTCTGGCTGCATGCACCTGCGCTTTAAAAAGTGCATCCAATGGAGCAAGAATAGCCTGTGAAAGAGAGATCACGGCAAGGGAAGCAGGTACTTTAACATCCTTAACCGGGGTATCAACATTTTCATCCATTGCTTTTTCGTTTTGGTTTTTTAAAATAAAGTGATGCGAAGGTAGAATAATATTTAACCGATGTCAAGTTTGAAGCCAAGTTTTCATCAGATGATTTCTTCCATTTATTGCAGACAAATGAGTTACTACAAAAAAGGCGATCCCGATAACCGGAACCGCCTTTTTTCACGTTTGACGTATTGCGTTTACTGTAAGGTAAACTTGATCGGTAAGTTAAACTGAACCCTGACCGGAACGCCGCGTTGTTTGCCAGGAACCCATTTGGGCATTGACTTCACCACGCGGATGGCTTCTTCGTCGCAACCCCCGCCAATGCCGCGGAGTACGCGCACATCGGTAATTGAGCCGTCGACTTCAACCACAAAGGTTACGAACACTTTACCCTGGATACCCAATTCCTTGGCTTCTTCGGGGTATTTGATGTTTTGCTGAAGGTATCCTATACGTGCCTCTTCGCCTCCCGGATAGCTGGGTTGTTCTTCAACCACTGTAAAAATTTCAGCCTGAACGGGTGTTTCAATGACTTTGGGGCCTTCGTCTTTAATTTCCACCTGAGTTTCTTCAGGGGGTGCTTCAACATTGCCTTTTTTATTCAGATCATCCATGGAGGTAAGACCGGTTTCAATCGTTGAATCTTCCACGACTACAGGGGCGGTAAATTTCACCTTTTCAACCATGGCTTCGGGTGGTGGAGGGGGCGGTGGTGGAGGTGGAGCTTCTTCCTTGCGTACATCCCGCATTTCAACCCCGATTTCTCTTTCCTTTTCCTTGATCAGCCTGCTTTTATTGATATAGGCATTGATCAGGGGATAGGCCACAACAGCGCCTATCAGAACGAAACCAAAGATCATGGAGATGGTAACATATTTCCTGTACCTTTTGCGCAGGTAATACGATCCATACGCATGGTTCCTGTTCTTGAAAACAATATCCTCCAGCGATTCTACATGCTGTTTTTCAATTGCCATACACTATTTTTTTAAGTGTTATACTCGACATCTCTTATTATTTCGGGGCATTTTTCAACATCTCTGTTTCGACTGGCGACATATCCACAACAGCATAACTGGCAATGTTGCAGATAGCCATTTCGTCGATGATGTTCACAATGTCCTTATACTTTGCTTTATCATCAGCTTTGATTAGTACGATCGGTCCCTTGTTATCTTCCTTTTTGAATTTCTTGATCGCTGCATCTGCTGTTGTATCGGCCACAACCGTCTTTCCGGTCACCCTTTTATCACGGTATTCGGCAATTTTGGTAAACAAATCCTTGTTTTTCAACAGGAGGATTTTGCGGATACCATCTTTGCTGAAATCTGTTTTAACGAGTTCGGGCAAGGGTGGTTTTTTCGGATCAGCGAGGCCAATGTAATAATAGACTTTGCTGCCTTCTGTCAGAACAATATTCAGTGTTCTGAAAGCGGCGATCTGAGGCTGATTTTCTGGTTTATCCTTAGGATCCTTTTCAGGCATGGTAATCACCATGACCTTGGGCTTGCTAAAAGCAGTAGTAAGCATGAAGAAGGTGATGAGCAAACACATCAGGTCGACCATGGGGGTCATATCGATGCGGGTGCTGTGTTTCTTCGCCTGGCGCTTTCCGCCTTTTTTCCCTTTTTCCTCAACAATTATTTCACCCATACTGGTTTTTTATTTTTGGGATTAAAATCGCGTTGCCTCACTTAGGTACATCCTTCATGGAAACTTCGTCTTTCTGAAGGTTGGTAACGAGATTAAATTTATTTACCTTGTTTTCCTGCAACAGGTCCATTACCTTCTTCACCACGGTATAATTGGTTTCAGCATCCCCCTTGATGGCTACTTCGGCGTTGAGATTGGTTATACGGGCTAACCTGACCCACCAGGCAAGCTGGTTGTCGGTTGAGTCGGTTGGAATCCCCACCTGAAGTTTGTCCCTTTCCTTGGGTTCGGTGGCATTGATCCATGCCTGTAAGTTTTTAAACGGCATCCCGAAGGATGACATTTTGCTGAATTTATCAAGCTCTTTTGGGGTAAATTTAACCTGGTACTGTTCCCCCATTTTCTGAAGCAGTTTAGACCTGAAATGGGTGGAAGTATCTTTTCCGTTGTCGAACGTAAAAAACACCTTGCCCTCCTTGGAAATGAAGATCGTCATGATATCATTATCCGGAGCTTGCTTTTCTGACACCGAATTGGGTGTTTCGATCGGCGCAGCTTCCTGCGGGCGGAACGAGGTGGTCAACATGAAAAAGGTCAGCAGCAAGGAAAACAAATCCACCATAGGCGTCATGTCTATGTGCGGAGATCTTGCCGGATGTTTAATTTTTGGCATAGGATTCTCTTTTTAACTATTTGGTAGCAGCTGCAAATGACTGAACGAGACTGAATCCGGCCTCATCAATTTTATAGGTAAAGCTATCGATCTGGGTTGAGAAAAAGTTGTAGAAAATGATAGCCATTAATGATCCAAAGATACCAAATGCGGTGTTGATAAGAGCCTCGGAAATACCGTTTGCGAGTGCAAGGGCATCGGGGGCGCCGGCTTGAGCCAAGGCGGCAAAGGCCTTGATCATCCCGATAACTGTTCCCATAAGACCTGTTAACACGGAGATGGAAGCAATGGTTGACAGAATAACCAGGTTGCGTGAAAGCATCGGCAGTTCTAGTGCTGAAGCTTCTTCAAATTCTTTCTGCAGTGCAAGGATCTTCTGGTCTTTTTCGAGGGTAGGATCGTTTTGCAATGCACGGTAACGAATTAAACCGGCTTTCATGACGTTAGCCAATGAACCTCTTTGCTTATCGCAGGCAACAATTGCATCTTCGATTTTATTGTTGTTCAGATCGTTTTGCAAGTTCTTCACAAATACATTGATGCGGCCTTTGCCCCTTGCGCGAAACAAGGTAATGCCACGTTCAACTGCGAAAATGATAAGGATAAGGTTCAAGGTGATAAGAAAAGGAACAATCACCCCTCCTTTGTAGATAATGGCAAGATAATTGCCCGGAAGCGGATGGCCATCAGGGTTGCCCCCTTCAAAAAACAATGGATTTCCAAACACGACCTTGTAAAGGAAATAGGAAAAGGCGAATGCTACGATCATAGCGCCCACTGTAAACACTGACCTTAAGGCTTCACCCAATGATCCGCCTTTGCTAGTTGTCTTGCTCATCGTTAAAAAGTTTTAAATTTTAGATTGAATGAATTATTGGATTTTCTTGTTAAAAAGGCCCACAAAGATAGAAAAATAATATCCTAAATCAAAAGGTTGTTATTTGAGTTTAAGTTTCAGCAATTCAATGACCGGTTTTACCTTTAATGCTTTCTCCTCATTAGGATTTAGGGCAGTCATAAGGGTCCAGTATTTAAGTGCATTTTCTGCATCGGTAAGCGATTTTGGATTCAGGCTGTACTGGCAGTAATAATAAAATGCCATATAGTCCAGTGCTTCCGACCGTTCTTTTATGTATTTAGCAGAATCTGCTTGCGACTTCTCAATATACAACTTATAAAATGGAACTGCATATCCCGTAAAATTAGTGCCCTTCTGTACGTCGACAGAATCCATGTATGATTTGGTTCGTGCGCGATACAGGATGGCCGCCAGATTTTCAGGCTGCAGTGTAATAACCGTACCCAGTGTGGTGTCTGCGTTTATATAATCTTTATCATTGAAATAGGCTTTCCCCATGGTGTAATAGTCCTGGGAACTGGCTTTTCCCAATGCGATTTTTTTTGAAAATATTTCAATCGACTTTTTATATTTTTTTTGTTTGTAGTAAGATGCGGCAAGTTCAGACAGCAGATCAACTTTTGACTGATCCATATCATATGCCTTCAG
Source organism: uncultured Bacteroidales bacterium (assembly GCA_903925275.1). GTDB lineage: Bacteria > Bacteroidota > Bacteroidia > Bacteroidales > FEN-979 > CAIVAT01. The sequence continues at coordinate 26,377 of CAIYES010000104.1, read as the reverse complement.
GTACATTTCGGCTGCGAGTGAGTCCTGTTTGTTTTTGGTTAATAATTTTCCATAATATGAATAATCCAGCGAAAGGATTTTTTCAGGTTTTGCATTTTTTATAAATTTCTGGATATAATACAAACCCTTATCATAAAGCTGAACTTCGTAATAGGAATAGGCCAGTGCCCTGTTCAGCGTATTCTCTGATGAATCCACATTCATGATCAGGTTTAACTGGTAAATCGCCTCAAAGTAATTTTTCAAATCAAGTAAAATGTTCACAAAGGTTATACGGGCTGAAGTATTTCCGGTGGAGAGTGCCAGGAATTTTTTGTAGTTTTTTTGCGCTTCCGCATTCCTGTTGGCTCTCGAAAGTAAATATCCAAGTTCGCGGTATGCCGGGGCGAAGGTCGAATCCATTTTAACCACCTCCTGGTAATAACTCAGGGCATCGGTATAATTACGGGCACGCATCCACAACTGGCCGATACGCAATTTTGCTTCCGGCGATTTCGGGTCAAGCCTCTGTGCTTCATTGTAATTGGAAATAGCCTTCGATCCATCATTGAGCAGGTAAAAATAAACATCACCCTTCACGATGTAAAGGTTTGGGTTCTTGCTGTCAAGTTTTTCAGCCTGGTGCAACAAAACAAAAACATTGGCCGTATCATGCACATTGGCGGTAACGTACGATTCGGCAATTTCGATCAATACCCTGGAATGCTTTGCAGGATCCATTTTGAGCTGCTTGTTTGCTTTGGATGGCAATAACGCCATTGCTTTGGCAAATTCAGCCTGTGCCTCGGGGATTTTCTTTTTTATCAGGTCAAGGCCGCCCAAACCCACTAAATTCAAAGGGTTGGCGGGATCCTGCTGGATCCCCAGTTCATATACCGCTTTGGCTGAATCAGCCATTTCAGACAAAGAGATGTTGAGGGTGTCAGAATAATATTTATCCAGGAAATTCCTCCCATAAAAATAGTAAAGATCACCATTGGAGGGTGTTTGCTGGATCAGGTATTTAAACATTGAGCTGGCTTTCTTGAATTGTTCGCTTTTTGAAAGCTTTATAGCATCCTTCAGTTCCTGCGAATAGGTTTTTGTGATGAACGGGAAAAAGAGCAGCAGAACAATAACGACAACGACCGGTTTCGTAAATCTTGACATAGTATATCTCCTCAGTATTAATGTTTGATTTCGACAATTCGCACTGGCATGGCAGCGGGTACAAGTCCGGAATGAAGGACGATAAACTGCCCTTTTTCGCCGGCGATAAATGAAGAAAAACCATGCGCCAATCCGGTATACGACTGGCGGTTGATACAATACACTTCACGGGTAAACGGATAGGATCCTTCGGCAATGTTACCTGGAAACGGTCTGTAAAATTTTGTCCCGGGGTTGTTATCCCCTTCCATGGCAATGCCGACCACTTTAAACCGTTTGAGGAAGTTGTGCGAAACGGAATCTGCCGGATCACTGATCCAATTCACACTGATAACGCCAATTGCATTTATGTTTTTTTCAACATAGCTGATTACCTCTGCATTGCTTTTTGCAGCAAAACAATTGGAAGGAAATGAATCGAGGGAAAATTTTTCTTTAAAAAAGCGCGGGTTTCCTGATTTGAAATTGTCAAACACAACCTGCAACTCCTTTAATTTCGATTTGGGGTCAATCTGTTTCCAGGTTTTGATCTTTCCCTGGAAAATTTCTTTTACGGTCTGATAAAACAGGGAGGTGTCCGGATTATCGTTGTTGACTATAAGTGCAACAGCATCCATGGCGATTTTTGTCGTTCTTGGAATGTATTGTCGCTCCTTCAGATAGGCAACCTGTTGGGCTGAGAGTTGCCTGTTCACAACGATCAGTGGCACGGAATCGTTCATAAAATCATTGATCACATCTGCTTCGGTTTTGAACAGTGTGTCGATGTGGGCATATTTGTATAGCGACTCGAATGTATATGCCTCTGCTTCAATGAGCAAACGGTAAGAATCATCAACTCCAACCTTGATTGTTCCGTTTGTAGGTGTATCTGTGTTCTTCTGGTTGCTGTTACCTCCACATGATGTTATGAGCAGAAATAAGAATATTCCAGCCAGATTTATAAAATATACACTGATCCCTTTGATTATTTTCATCGCTTTAACGCTTAAAATCAATTGATTCATATGATAGAACACAAATTTATGAAATTTATTATTGCACTTTCAAAAATTTGCCGGATAATTCACAAAAACCTTTTGCCGTTCGAATTTCTCGGAATCCCTTTATTACCAGCACTGTTAATCGTTCGCTATTTCGATATTTCGCTTCTCTTTAAAGAAAAACACCCCGGCAATTGAAATTATTCTTCGTTGCGTTCCCGGTTTTTTGACCAAAGGCGTGCAATACGGAATCCGCCATAAAGGAAAAGGAAGACGGCAAAAATGATTTTAACCTCTCTAGAAAGATATTGAAACCGGGGGCTTACAAGCACAAATATCCCGAGAATGAAATAAAGGGAAATAACAAACCAGGCGAAATATTTGGCAAGTTTTTGCATGGCGGTTACCGTTGAACCTGCCAGTACGGAATATCATCCTGCTCCGGCTTTTGATTCCAGTAATTCGGGGTCACCGTTTTTCCGTCTTTCCTGAAGAGTTTTTTCTGGTAAACGGCTATCATCGGATTGAAAAGAGTATCAGTTACTCCGATAATAAAAGTTTCAAGCATGCTGCCATCCTTTGCTTTTTCATTTTCGGTTTTCACATCATACCTGTTAAAAGCAAGCAGCTCTTTTAAAAATCCGGAACGAGCTGTTGTTGCACCTGTTTCAATCACCGTGCAACGCACATCATCAATTGCGGCGATATTGTGTTTACCTTTTAAATTTGCCATAATACTATTTATCATTCCAATGTGATGAAATATCCGACCTTGGCCGTAGAGCCGCATCGCGATGCGGCTCTACGGAAATGCAATGCGCCGGACCGTACAGCCGCATTGCGATGCGGCTCTACGGAAATGCAACATCAATACAACCCGTACGCCGCATTGCGATGCGGCTCTACGGAAATGCAACATCAATACAACCCGTAACTTAAATTATAAACCACTTCATAAATTGAACTGGCAAAACCAATGATCACCATGCCGGCCACGCACATAAGCAATCCTAGGCGGGTGTACCAGTCGCTTTTAAATCTCGCTATCGGCCGATCGCTGTTGTTGAGCAACATGGCCTTGATCACCAATAAATAATAGTACAAAGAGATGATGGTATTGATAAGTGCGATCAGGACGAGTATATAATATCCCTGCTTTGCTGCGGCAGTAAAGAGGAAAAACTTTCCGAAAAAACCTGCCAGCGGAGGGATGCCTGCAAGAGAAAAGAGCGAAAGCATCATAACCAGGCTGAGGTTGGGATTTGTGCGGTAAAGTCCGTCATAATCGTTGATGGTTTCCTTGCCGGTGCGGTTTGAAATGATGCCCACCACGCCGAATGCTCCCAGGTTGGAAAAAATATACACCAGGGCAAAATAGATGACGGTGGTCATACCAAGCTGGCTTTGGCCGATGATACCGAGGAGTATGAAACCGGCCTGGGCAATAGATGAAAAAGCCAGAAACCGCTTGAGGTTCTGCTGACGCATTGCAAAGAGATTTCCAACTGTTATGGTGAGGATGGTGATCACATAGATGATCTCACTCCACATGACCGCAATCTTGGTAAAAACGGTATACAGGATGATTGTGAAAATAAAAACAGCAGCACCTTTTGAGATTACCGAAAGATAGGAGGCAACGTTCACCGGGGCGCCTTCGTAAACGTCGGCAGTCCAAAGGTGGAATGGAACCAGGGAGATTTTAAAAGCCATGCCGGCAAAAAAGAAGATGAACGCGAGAACCTGCAGCGGAGCGCCTGTAATCAGCGGGGCTACATCGGCAAAATACATTGTTCCTGTGGTTCCATAGATCATTGACAAACCATACAGTAAAATTCCAGATGAAAGCGCGGATGTAAAAATCAACTTGACCCCTGCTTCAGCCGATTTTTCCTTCATCCGCTCATAGGCAGCCAGGGCAGCAATCGGGATCGTTGCCAGTTCGAGTCCGATGTAGAACATCAAAAAATCACCGGAAGAGATCATGTAGTTCATCCCGATCAGTGTTGAAAGCATCAGCAGAAAGAATTCACTTATCTTTTCCTTGTTCTGTTCCTGCTTCAGCCAATCAACCGACTGGATAAAAATGATCAGCACCCCGATGTTCAGAATGTTCTTCAGCATCATGGTAAGTTGGGTAGATTGATACATTCCTCCAAACAGAATACCGGGGACGCCGGGGAAAAATCCCAGAACTGTGACGGCCGCCATTAACAGAACAGCCGGTAAAATGATTTTATGTTTCTGTGTGTTGGGCAGAAAAATCTCTACAATCAGCAGGATTACTGTGATGACAATCAGCAGCAATTCATGTCTCATTATCAGCATCGTGTGTCTTTTATTACGTTTGTATTACCCCCTCCCCAACACTCCCCCCTGTGGTAGTGGAGCGTGAGCGGATGGGCTTAATTTATTATTCCCGGCGCAGCGGCAAGTAGTTTATGCATGATGGGTCCCAATCCCTGTGTGATCATATCCGATAGCCAGAGTGGGGCCACTCCGATCAGCGTGATCCCAAATATTAAGGTAACCACGCTTATTTTGTCAAACCATTTGGCATCGGTAATGGTCTCAAAATGTTCATTTTTGATTTTTCCAAGCAATAAAACACCAACTACCCGGAGAACATACACAGCGGTAACCACGATTGAAGAGGCAGCAATGATGGTAGCCACGCGGTGGAAAACATCCGCATTCTGGAAAGCTCCTACGAAAATGGTCATTTCGGCCACAAACCCGCTGAATCCGGGAAGTCCGAGGGATGCAAGACCCGCGATGACATAGGCGACAGCCAGGAAGGGCATTACCTTCATCAAACCACCCATTTCATTGATGAATCGGGTATGGGTTCGCCCGTAAATCATCCCGATAAGGGCAAAGAAAAGGGCTGTCATGATGCCATGAGAGATCATCTGCATGATGGCACCGTTCATGGCGGTCTGGTTGAACATGAGAATGGCAAACAACACAAGAGCACAATGGCTCACCGACGAATAGGCATTGATATATTTCAGGTCTTTCTGCCATACAGCCCCGAGCGCACCGTAAATAACACCGATTGTGGCAAGGATCAGGAAAATCCAGCCTAATTGGTGTGCTGCTTCAGGAAGGAGAAAAACTGCAACACGGTAGCAACCGTAACCGCCCAGTTTCATGAGTACCCCTGCGTGAAGCATCGAAACGGCGGTAGGCGCCGAGGCATGACCATCGGGAGACCATGTGTGGAAAGGAAACATAGCTCCCAATACTCCAAACCCAACAAAGAGGAACGGAAATAAGAAAAGCTGAACATTGATGGGAAGGTGTTCTTTAGAGATCTTGATCAGGTCGAAGGTCAGCGGACCACCGTTGGGAGCAGAGTTGAAATAGATACCGATAATTCCCAACAGTATAAGTGCTGAGCCACCCATGAGCATCAGGGTAAGTTTCATGGCTGAATAATGCCGCGGACCACTGCCCCAGATACCAATCAGCAGGTACATCGGTATTACTGCCAATTCGTAGAAGAGGAACATGGTGAAAAGATCGAGGCAAATAAAGAAACCGAACACTCCGGTTGCCAGCAGAATCAGTGATGTAAAAAATTCGCGCGGCAGGTCAACAATATCCCAGCTTGCAAAGATCCCGGCGAAAACCACCAGGGATGTCAGTCCGATCATGGCGACCGAAACACCATCAACGCCTATGAGAAAATGAATGTTGAGGGTTTGATACCACACATTATCCTGCATGAAGAGAATTTCGGCCATGTTACCCGCCCTCCGTTCGGCCAGGTAAAGCAGAATCAGCGCGATGGCGCTTATGAGTTGCAGGCTCATTCCCACTACGGCGACCCACTTCACCTGCATATGGGTTTTGCATAATAAAATACCAATTACAGTGAGAACCGGTATAATGATAAATAGCGTCAGAATACTCATTCTTCTATGGTATTAGTTTGTCCAAAAATAGGTGAATAACAAGGTAAGCAACACTACGCCGGATACAAAAACAAGTGCATATTGCTGGAGCTGGCCCGATTGAAATCTTTTAATGCGGTCGGAGGCTTCGTTTGTTACATAAGCCACCCCGTTCATGGCGCCATCTACGATGTGACGGTCGAACCACGCAATGGGACGGGACACATAGTTAAAAATAATTTTTTTGGTTATGAACAGATAGACTTCATCAATGTAAAATTTGTGAAAGGCTGCCTTTGAGAAACCGCCCAGGGCATTGTATATCCTGTCGGGCAGGTCAGTCTCTTTCCTGTAGAAAATCATGGCGATCAAAATCCCGGACAAACCGACCAGCACAGCCGGAATGGCAATACCGATCTCAAGGTGCGATTGGAAAGGCATACGGTCGGACGAAACGAACATGGAGAATGGGATCAATCCGGCCAGAAGTGCGCCAACGGCAAGAATCATCAGGGGAATGGTCATCGTTTTTGAAGCTTCATGCGGCGTATGGTGGTAATGGGTTTCTTTTCCCCAGAAAACTGAGAAATAGAGGCGGAACATATAAAATGCGGTCAACCCAGATACGATCATTTCAACCCAGTATAACATCAGGCTTTTTTCATGGCCGGCAGCCAGGATCTCGTCCTTGCTGAAAAACCCTGCCAGTGGCGGAACTCCGGCAATGGCTAAACAGGCTATCAGGAAGGTGGCATGTGTAATTGGAAGATATTTCCGCAACCCGCCCATTTCGTTCATCACATTGCTGTGAACGGCGTGAATAATGGCTCCGGCACCAAGAAATAACAGAGATTTAAAAAATGCATGCGTAAAAAGATGGAACATAGAGGCCATATAACCTAATCCTTCATGTCCGCTGTATCCAGAAACACCAAGGGCGAACATCATCATGCCAATCTGCGACATGGTCGAATATGCAAGTACCCGCTTGATGTCGAATTGGGTACAGGCGATCACGGCAGCAAAAATAGAACTGAATGCCCCCACATACATCACCACATCGAGGGCCACGGGGGCAGCAAAAACGTAAATAGGAAAAAGACGTGCCACCAGATAAACACCTGCAACAACCATGGTGGCCGCATGGATAAGTGCCGAAACAGGGGTTGGACCCTCCATGGCATCGGGTAACCATATATGCAGCGGGAACATAGCCGATTTTCCGGCGCCTCCCATGAAGATAAAGATCATTGACCATGTCATGGTTGACAATCCGAGGAACATGATCCCGGTTCCTGAAGAAAACGCAGGGCTGTTAGCACCTGTAAGGGTCAGAAAGTCGAAAGTTCCTGTGGAAAATGAAAGCATCAGTATCCCGATAAGGAATCCCAGGTCGGCAAAACGGGTCACAATAAAAGCTTTCTTGGAGGCTGATACAGCCGAATCCTTCGTATAATAAAATCCGATAAGCAGATAAGAGGATACCCCCACAAGTTCCCAGAAGATATACATCTGGAAAATGTTGGTCGCAACAACCAGCCCCAGCATCGAAAAACTGAAGAGCGATAACATGGCAAAAAAACGCATGAACCCTTTTTCGTCCTTCATGTACCCGATGGAATATACGTGTACCATAAACGAAACGGTTGTGATCACGATCAGCATCATGATCGAGATGGGATCAAGGAGCACTCCCATGTCGATGTGAAGCGTATCGGTCAGGTTCAGCCAGCGCATGTTGAAGGCCAGGAATTTCTGAAAGGTTCCGTCGGCAGCCTTCTCAAGCACAAAGAAATACTTGTAGGCTGTGACTAATGACAGTATCCACATCACAAACAGGCCTGAGGTTCCGGCAATTCCGGAGACCAATGGTTTAAAACGGTTCCCGAAGAGACCGACCACTAAAAACATGAGCAGGGGTATCAACAGAATCCAAACGGTGTAACTGAAATCGATCATGTGATAACTATTTACGATTTTTAACTATGAGGCAGTAGGCAGTAGGCATTGGGTTTTAAAATACTGTTATTCATTTCTCTTATGGTATTACATTTGGTTCAAAAACTATTGCCTATTGCCTGATGCCTATTGCCTAACATTTCATTTCTCTTATGGTATTACATTTAGTTCTCAAACTATTGCCTACTGCCTATTGCCTATTGCCTAATATTTCATTTCATCCATCTTCTCAACATTGATATTCACGAGGCGGCGGTAAATGTTGATAATGATGGCAATGGCCACCGATGCCTCCGCCGCTGCAACGGCAATGATGAAAATGCTGAAGAACATCCCCTCCAGATGATCCGGGTAAAGGATTTTGTTAAAAGCAACAAAGTTGATGTTGACCGAATTCAGGATCAATTCGGTAGACATGAGGATGGTGATCAGGTTTTTCCGGACCAGAAATCCATAAATACCGACAAAGAACATGATGGTGCCGGTGATTAAAAACCAGGTTAATGGAACGCCTTCAAACATATCGTGTTGGTGTTAAATAAATTAATCTTTACGTTTCTTTGCCAGGATGATGGCCCCCACCATGGCGGCCAGCAACAGGATGCTGATCACTTCAAAAGGCAGGGCGTATCCGAATTTCTCAACACTGATGAGGCTTTTCGCTATCAAACGGATGTCGGTACGTTCACTGCCTGAGATAACTTCTACCGGAAAATTATGCTGCAGAATGGTTGAAATGGTAACTACTGCCCCAACACCTGCTGCCACAAAGGCCGGGATTATTTTTTTCAACCCCGGTTTTTCAAGTTTTTCCCCGATATGACTGGTAAGCAGGATTGAAAAGATGATCAGTACCACAATGCCACCGGCATATAGCGTAAGCTGTATGGCTGCCAGGAAGTTAAACCTCAGCAGGAAATACATGCCGCCGGTTGCTACCAGCACAAACAACAGGAAGGTGGCCGCCCGAAGGATACGCCGGCTGGTCACAGTCAGTATTGAAAAAATGATAATGACTGCCGAAAAGATCGCAAACATCAATTGATTTGGTGTCATTCTACAATATCTTTTATGATGGATGATCCGGGTTTATTTAATATTTTGGTCAGCTTTGAACGATCGAAAACGGCGTGCTCAAACTCCTGTCCCCAGACGATGGCCTCAGAGGGACATGATTTGATACACAACCCGCAAAAAGTGCACATATCAAGGTGATAAATATGTTTGTCGATGATGCGTTTCTTTTTACCGTCGGGCATGTCGATCTTTGCCTGGAGGATCTCGATAGAGCCATTCGGACAAGCTGTTTCACAAATCCCGCACCCGGTACAGCGATGTTCATTGTGTTCATTGTGCGGCATGATCACTTCCCCCTTGAACCGGTCGTACATTTTCAGGGTCTTCCGGTTTTCCGGGTACTGCTGGGTTACGATCTCCCAGGGGCTGAAGAAATATCTTCCGGTCACCTTCATCCCCGTAAGGAGCGATTTAACCGCGTAGAAGATATCTGTAAAGTATTTGAAAAAGCTGTTCATAGTTTTCTAAAAATGCCAACCCATTAATACGATAAATGCCATGATAAGAATATTGACCAGGTTGATGGGCAACAGGTATTTCCATTCCAGGGTCAACAACTGGTCGATCCTCAACCTCGGGAAGGTCCATTTAATCCACATCATGATCCAGATGATAAAAAAGGTTTTTCCGAAATACCACACGAGCGGCGGGATGAAATCCATGATGTGGTTGAAACCTGCCCATCCGCCAACGTGGAATGGCATCCATCCGCCCCAAAACACGGTAGCTGCAATGGAGGCCACGATGAACATATTCATGTATTCGGCCAGGAAGAAAAAAGCAAACTTAATCCCTGAATATTCGGTATGAAACCCTGCTGTCAACTCCGATTCGGCTTCAGCCAGGTCGAAGGGACCACGATTGGTTTCGGCAGTACTTGAGATGAGAAATACAATGAAGGCGATAAAGGCCGGGATATGTCCTTTGAAAATAAACCAGCCATTGGCCTGTCCTTCCACGATAGCAGAAAACTGCATGGTTCCGGCCAGGATGATGATGGTAATGAGCGATAACCCCACCGAAAGTTCATAACTCACGATCTGTGCCCCGGAGCGCATGGCGCCGATGAGTGAATATTTGTTGTTGCTCGACCAGCCGGCAAGCAGGATTCCGACAACACCCAGCGAGGATACAGCAATCACATAAAGGATACCGATATCAAAATCAATGGCATGGAGCCCTTTTGCAAACGGGATGGCCGCGATAGCCATGAATGATGCAATGATCACGATAAATGGTGCTATGTTGAACAGCAGTCTGTCTGCATTCTTGATATACACCAGTTCCTTCATGAGCAGTTTGAACAGGTCGGCAATTGTCTGAAAAAACCCGTACGGCCCTACACGGTTCGGTCCGACACGGTTCTGCATAAACGCGCAAACCTTGCGTTCGGCATACACAAGGAAGAGGCCGACCAGGGCGTAAAAAAGCAGGACAACCAGGCCGATAATGGTCATTTCCACGACAATGGCCCAAAATGCCGGCAGGTTGTCGAACAGGAATTTGTCGATCCATTGGTTGAATGACGTAAAGTCGTAAATACTAAAGTTCATAGATAAATTTTATTATCTGTCAATATCCGGAATAACATAGTCCAATGAACCCCCGATGGCTACCAGGTCGGCAATTTTACAACCGCGGCTGATATGATCAAGCACACTCAGGTTGGAAAAATTCGGTGAGCGGAATTTCATGCGGTACGGGCTTTTATTGCCGTCGCTCACTACATAAACGCCTAACTCGCCACGGGCTGCCTCCACCCGTTGAAAATACTCTCCTGCCGGCAGTTTGATCACCGCCTTCATCTTTGCCTTATAATCGCCTGCAGGGATGTTGTCGATGAGTTGCTCGATGATCTTCATGGATTCAAGCATTTCATGCATTCTCATCATGTAGCGTTCAAAGGTGTCGCCTTTGGTTCCCAGTATTTCTTTGAACTCCGTTTTATCGTAAACGCCATACGGATGATGTTTCCGCACATCACAGGCAAAACCGGAGGCACGGCCTGAAGGGCCCGTAACACCATAACTGATGGCGTCTTCCTTTGTAAGGATTCCAACACCTTTGGTGCGTAGTTGCATGATGATATTGCCTGTGAGCAGATCATCATAATCTTTGATTTTCTTGCGGAAATATTTGATGAAAGCCTTGACGTTTTTCTGGAAATCCGGGTGAATGTCCATCATCAGTCCCCCCGGAGTGTAATAACTGTGAAGCAACCTTGATCCGAAGGATTCTTCGAAAATGTCGAGAATTTTTTCGCGGTCGCGCAGACCGTAAAAAAAACAGGTCAGTCCGCCCATGTCCATTCCGAAACTGCACCACCAAAGCTGATGGGAGGCGATGCGGTTTAGCTCGTCGATGATGGTGCGGATGTATGTCACCCGCTCAGGAACCTCTACTTCGAGCGCTTTTTCAACCAGCATACACACAGCGTGGTTGTTGATATGGGCCGAAAGGTAATCCATCCGGTCGGTAAGATGGATAATCTGGGGATAGGTATCCTTTTCACACATCTTCTCGATACCCCTGTGGATATAGCCGCAATGGGGCTTCAGGCTTTTTACGATCTCCCCCTGGAGAGAGACGACCAACCGGAGCACCCCGTGGGTGGAAGGGTGTTGAGGCCCCATATTAATATGGTATTCCTCCTCCTCTACGTTTTTGACTGGCAGGTTGATGATTTCTTTCATACCTTAAAATTCTACGATGTTAACTTCATCAACATAATCTTTGCGCAACGGGTGGCCTACCCAGCCATCTTCCAGAAAGATTCTCCGCAGGTCGGGATGGTTGCTGAACCGGATGCCCAGCAGATCGAAAACTTCCCGTTCGAGAAATTCCGCGGTTCTCCAGATGTCACAAACCGTGTCGACGGCGCCGTTTTCACGATCTTCCGTACGCACTTTCAGTTCAATCTGATGATGATGGGTGGTTGATTCGAGGTGGTACACCACTTCAAGAAATTTCACCATGTCGACGCCTGTAAGGCAGAAGAGAAAATCGAATGCAAGGTCAGCCTCATTTTTGAGTTTGACAGCCAGATCGTACATTTTTGCCGGCGGGATGATAAAGGTAAGAAATTGCTTGTTTTCCTGGTATTCTGCGTCGGGAACCAGACCCAGAATGCGCTCCTTCAATGCTGCATTATCCATCTTGGGAAATTATCTATTTTAATTCTTGGGTTTTTCTTGGATTTGCCATTGTTTCCAGCCTGATCTTACGCTGGAGCTGCATCACACCGTAAAGCAGGGCTTCGGGGCGTGGCGGACAGCCTGGTACATATACATCGACGGGGATCACATGGTCAACGCCGCGGATCACATGATAGGTGTTATAAAAAAACGGGCCACCTGAAACAGCACAGGCGCCCATGGCGATCACATATTTGGGATCCGACATCTGGTCGTACAACCGCTTGAGTACAGGCGCCATCTTGTTTACAATCGTTCCGGCCACCACAATCACGTCGGCCTGCCGGGGAGAGGCACGGTAGACTTCGATCCCGAAGCGGGCAAAATCGTGACGCGCAGCGCCGGCAGCCATCATTTCGATCCCGCAACAACTGGTTGCAAAAGTAAGCGGCCAGATGGAGTTCGAACGGCCCCAGTCAATCATGGCATCAACCGTGGTCAAAAAAATATTTCCACCGGATTTCTTAAACAGGTCGAGGGTTTCGTTGTCGCGGAAATCCGACTCTTTCATGTTTTTTATTCCCATTTCAAAGCTCCTTTCTTCCAGGCATATAACAGGCCAAGTCCCAAAACGAAAAAGAAAATGACGATTTCAATAAAGGCAGTCATTCCCAGTTCTTTCATCACCACGGCCCATGGAAAAATAAATACACTTTCAACATCGAATACCAGAAAGATGATGGCGAATAAATAATACCCCACGTTGAATTGCAGCCAGGTAAGCCCCTCGGTAGGAATCCCGCATTCGTAAGGTTCGGCTTTTGAAGGATTGGTCGAAGTGGGTGCGACAAGGATGGAAAACACAATGGCGAACCCCACCAGAAAGGCTCCAACGATAAAGAAAAGTATAAGACTTTCAGCACTCATAGTGAATCTTTTAACAGACGTGGCGGCAAAGTTAAAAATTAATCTGAGATAACCTAACCGGATATAGCATAAAACATATATATCTCATCGTTATTTGTTTGATTAAATGCCACTTACAATATGGGTGCTGTAATATCTCATAGGTGGAGTTGATATTTGTCAATGCAGGCAATGCAAGCAATGCAGGCAATGCAAGCAATGCAGGCAATGCAAGCAATGCAGGCAATGCAGGCAATGCAGGCAATGTAGGCAATGTAGGCAATGTAGGCAATGCAGAAAATGCAGAAAATGCAGGCAATGCAGACAATGTAAGCAATGCTGTGAATGCTGGGACAAAATGGGCTCGCAAAGTGATTATTTGGCATTGTTAAAATGCAGAAGGTAATTCTGAATAGATCATACTGGCTGAATTCTCGTTAATTAGCTCAATTACTAAACGTCATGGAATGTGCTTCAATTAAAAATGGCTGTTCATTCATAATTCTGATTCTTCTTTTGAACTTTCTGATCCTTTCAGAGATGATCAGATTGCCTTTTTTTGATCAAGCATCAATCACCACAATCTAACCCTCATTCATAGAGTATGAATTCCACTTTTCCTTGCAGCGAAGTGGACAGGGGATGCGATGTATTGAAAAACTTTTTTCTACCTTTATTCCCTGAAAAAGAAATGGGAACCATTAAAATCTTCCATTATGCCTTCACAGCTCACGATCTATTTCTTTTCCGGCACCGGCAATGCCCGCAACGTGGCCCGCTGGTTTGCCGAAACTGCGCTGGAACGCGACATTACGGCCGAAACAATCGATATCGCGAAAATCGACCGGAAAAATATCCAGCCACCTCCGACAAATTCGCTGGTTGGTTTTATCTCTCCCACCCACGGGTTTAACTACCCACCGGCCATGATGTACTTCATCTTCCGTTTCCCGCGGTCGAAGGGGAACCGGGTCTTCCTGATGAATACCCGCGCCGGGCTTAAACTATCAAAATGGTTCGTTCCCGGATTGAGCGGGCTTGCCCTTTGGCTTTCATCGCTGATACTCCTGCTGAAAGGATACCGCATTGTGGGACTGCGTTCCATCGACCTGCCGTCGAACTGGATATCCTTCCATCCAGGGGTGAAGGAAAAAGTGGTTGAATCAATTTACAGTCATTGTAAAAGCATCACCATTGCTTTTGCAGGAAAAATCCTCAGTGGGAAAAAAGTTTACACGGCGTTCCGCGATATTATTCAGGATATACTTGTTTCGCCGGTGAGCATCGGCTATTTTTTCGTAGGGCGGTTCATCCTGGCTAAATCGTTTTATGCGACAAATGCCTGCGACAAATGCGACCTCTGCATCAACAACTGCCCGGTAAAGGCTATTCTGACTGTTGACAACCGCCCTTTCTGGTCATACCGATGTGAAAGCTGCATGCGATGCATGAACGACTGCCCGAAAAGAGCCATTGAAACTTCCCATGGGTACATCATCGGCATCATGTGCCTGCTTAACATCTGGCTTCTGATGTGGTTCTGGCAATTTGTCGACAGGTTCATCACCATCCCGGCGGGCAATGGCTGGGTGGAGGTAGTGTTGACAATTATCCGGTGGGGACTGACTTTTGTGGTGATGGTCGTATCTTACCGCATCTATCATTATTTGCTGCGGATTCCCGGCGTCAGGCAACTTTTTTACTTTACTTCCATTACACGATATAAATTCTGGCGGCGCTATAAACCTTCACGGAAAATGATATCGCAATTACCCGGGAATTAACCAATGCAGACAATGCAGACAATGCAGACAATGCAGACAATGCAGACAATGCAGACAATGCAAACAATGCAGACAATGCAGAAAATGCAGAAAATTATTGAATGCAGGAAATACAAGAGATGTAGGAGGTTTTTTATGAAAAATGTTTTTCTGGTTTTTTTAATTTCAGTTCTGTTTGTTCCTGAAAAAAATCTTTTTTCTCAGGCTGTTTTATACCAGGATACTACAATGTTCTATAAAGAATTCAGAAGTGCAGGAAACTATAGTAATGGTGTTAAAACCGGCAAATGGGTGGACCTTTCTCCAAATGGAACCATCTATGCTGAAAGTTGGTATGACAGTACCGGAAGGCCGGTTGGGACTTGGAGATTCAATAACCCGGATGGGAGTCCGCGTCGTTTGACAGAATATTCCGATACAGGTATCTTGAAGTGGACCCTGTACAGGAATAAAATGAAACTGGCCGAAGTAAGTGCCAAAGAACCCATTCCGGAGGAAACGGTACTTCATTTAAACAGCTTTGAAAACAACATGTTTGATGACGAAAAAACAGTTTTAACTTCACAACATGTGGTGAATAACGGTGCTGTTTACCAGGGCACTACAACATACCGGATGGATCCGTTCCTGGCTGTTGTTGAGATCGCAACAGTGCTGATTTCAGCTAAATTCAACGGGGATCTTTTAATCTACAACGATGATAAAACCGTCAGAAGAAAATACAGTTACCTGCATGGAAGTGAATACAGAATTTCATTTTTTTACAACGGCAGAAAAGAGATCACCAAACAGGACGAATACAGGGACAATAAAATCGTTAAGACCGTAACCTTTAAAAAGAACGGGGAACAGAAGGTGAAAGTTTACTAACGGTTTCAAGTGGATGAATGCAAGCAATGCAAGCAATGCAAGCAATGCAAGCAATGCAGGCAATGCAGGCAATGCAGACAATGCAGATAATGCAGATAATGGGTGATTATTCGTTCTTTGGTTGAGAGGATGTTTTCAGAATGGAATATAATATTCTGGTGACTTCTTCACATTTTTCAATTGCAGCAGAGGCTTTTTCGTTTGTAAGGTAGCCTGTTGATAATAGCAACTTCAGCCAAAATCCGGTTTCACGGGACTCTTTATAGGCAATTGACAACCGGTTACAAAACTCCTTTTTCGACTGTGCCACAACTCCTTCTTCTATATTCGCTCCTACCGAAGTACCCGATCTCAACACCTGTTTTGAAAGAATATACTCATGTTTTTCTCGTATAAGGTACTGATATACAAAAACCACTTCCACGGCCAGTTCAAAACTTCTATCTTTGATCGCGTTATCTTTCATTTTCACTTTTCGCTTAATCCGCAAAAAATCAAAAAGTCAAACCCTTGTTAAAAAAAATTTTTTCTGCATTTTCTGCATTGCTTGCATTTTCTGCATTGCTTGCATTGCCTGCATTGTTTGCATTATTTAATTAAACCGCCATGATTTACCTAGACAGCACCCTTCTCTCCGACGAAATCAAGTCAACTTTCTTCTGCTGTGACATGCCCAGTTGCAAAGGGGCCTGTTGCGTGGAGGGTGATGCCGGGGCGCCACTCGACGAAGAGGAGATATCCCTGCTTGAAGATTACGTGGATGAGATCAAACCCTTCATGGTGCCCGAAGGTGTAGAGGAGGTGGAGATGCTTGGGGTGTTCGATTATGATGCAGAGGGAAAATTTGTCACTCCACTGATACACGGAAAGGAGTGTGCCTATGTCTATTTTGAGGCAGGAATAGCGAGATGCGCCATCGAAAAGGCCTTCCAGGAAAAGAAAATTCCATTTGCAAAACCTATTTCATGCCACCTCTACCCCATCAGGATAAAAGCAAACCCAATCAATGATTTGCTGAATTATCACAAATGGCCGATCTGCCAGAAGGCTTTGCTGAAAGGTCATAAAGAAAAAATACACCTTTACCAATTCCTGGAAGAGGCATTGATCCGCAAGTATGGACGAACCTGGTATAACAAACTGGTTAAGTTACTGCGTTAGCGCCACCACTCAGCGCCAATGCCGCGCGTTTGGCAGTTGCCATGGCCGCAAATTCCTTATCCATCATGAACAAACCGCCCTTGTCGCTGCCAGCCAGTTTTATCTGATCCAGAATACTGCGAACAGTGCTCTCCTCTTCGATCTGCTCGGTAATATACCATTGCAGGTAGTTTGCCGTAGTAAAATCTTTCTCTGAAGTGCATGTGGCATAAAGGTCGTTGATCGAGGCCGAGATGTACTCTTCATGGGTCAGCACCTGTTGAAAGACATCGGGCAGGGAGTCGAATTTTGCTTCGGGCGCATCCAGCGCCGGAATAACCGCGGTTCCGCCACGATCGTTGAGGTAATGAACCAGTTTCAGCATGTGGATTCGTTCCTCTTCAGTTTGCACATACAGCCAGTTTGCAGCGCCGGGATAGCCGTTCCGTTCGGCCCAGGAGGCCATCGACAGGTAAATCCGGGAAGAATGTTCTTCGCGTTTGATCTGTTCGTTTACTGCTTTTTCTACGTTTTTTGCGATCATAGGATACTTCGGATTAATAAATACAAAGTTAGTCTTATTTTCCACGATGGGAAAAATCATCCAACTAAATCAACGTGTTCACCTGGCGATTTCAATTCTGACTTTTTTATTCTTGATCTTTTCGTTTCTGATCAATTTAACAACATTTTCAATTTTGGTGCTGCTTACGGAGGCGTAAGAAGCATGATCCAATACTTCGACCAGGCCAAGCTCTTCTTTTGCCAGTTTGCCTTTTTGCAGAAGCATGCCGACAATATCCATCTTGTTAATTTTTTCCTTTTTCCCTGCTGCAATGTATAGTGTACACCACGGTGATTTTCCCGGCAGAATGTTCTTTTCAGGCAAGTTTTCAATCTCAGGCGCTTCCTTAATAAACGGCGGCAGGTGGTCGGTGACCGATAGCAACAAGTAAGATGTTCCGGCAGCATTCATCCTGGCGGTTCTCCCGTTCCTGTGTGTAAAAATATCCTGCGAAACCGGCAACTGATAATGAATCACAGCCTCTATTTCAGGTATGTCGAGTCCGCGGGAGGCCAGGTCGGTGGTTATCAGCAACCGATGGCTGCCGTTCCTGAATTTTATCAGGGCACGCTCGCGTTCTTCCTGTTCCATTCCCCCATGAAATACACCGTGTTCCAGTCCTTTTTCTTCCAGCAGGGTGCTTATGCGTTCAACTGCCTCCCGGTGATTGCAAAAAACCAAGGCCGGCTTGTTCTGCAGCAAACAGATCAACGCAAATAAAATTTTCAGTTTGTCGGCATCCTCCGCTCTCAGGGATTTTACCTTTATGGCAGCCGTTACCGGAGAGCGGCTGCTCAGGAAATCAAGTACCAGCGGGCTTTTTATCCCTGTAAAAGCAGGAATCTCGTCCATGTTGGTTGCAGAGGTCAAAATCCGCTTCTTCAACATTTTCAGTCGGGAAATAATGAACGACATTTCCGCTTTGAACCCGAATTCAAGCGACTTGTCAAATTCATCAAGTACCAGGGTGTGAATGCCCGCGGTTTCAAAATTATCATTCCTGAGGTGATGGGCAATCCGGCCGGGCGTCCCGACAACCACTGCCGCCGGCTGGGTCAAATTATTCCTTTCCGTTTTGGTTGCATGCCCGCCGTAAAAACAATTCACCCTAAATCCTGAATTCATCTGCCTGAAAACCTGTTCGATCTGCAGGGCCAGTTCACGGGAGGGAACCAGGATCAGGGTTTGAACACCCGGAGTATCGGAAATCAAACTACTCAGAACGGGCAACAGAAAAGCGAGCGTCTTTCCGGAACCTGTAGGAGAAAGAAGCAGGATATCGGGTGATTTTTTTATCGCCGCGATGGCGGCAAGCTGCATCTTGTTTAATGTCCCGATCTTTAAATTCTCAAGCGTTTTTTTTATCATTCTGGTTGTTCAGCGTTATATATACCCTTAATGTTAACCTTTGGAATAGACTCTCAGAACTGCAGCCCTGACGAAATCATTTATCCGTTTTTGCACTTTTTCTTTCGGTAGGATCGGTGTTCCCTGATGGGTTGAAACGGAATTCCTGTCCGGTAAGGCACCGGTCTTCCCGGCAATTTGGTCAAGTATGTAAATCAAGTTGTCAATATCTTCTTTGCTGTTCCCGATGCCCAGGCTCACCCTGACGAGGCCAGGCAGTCTTAACTTCGGGAACAGGGTCACAATTATACCCTGGAAACGCGCCAGCAGGGGACTAACGCCAAGCATGTGCTTGATCAGAATGTGGGCGCAGTGACAACCGTACCGCACACCGATCCCGCCCCGCTCAGCCAGTTCCCTGGCAACCCGGTTGGGCTGGATGCCCTTCAGAGAAAAAGTAATGACACCTCCCTTTTGAACGAACCCCGGGGAGTCGGTATCCTTTACTCCGTAAATCCTGAGACCGGCGATCTGCCCGAGGCCGCGCAAAGCCAATCCTGTCAGATCCCGTTCTTCCTCCCTGATCAGGTCCATACCAATCCGTTGCAGAAGCACAAGCGCCTTACCCAATGCAGCGATGCCACCTGCATTTTCTTCGCCCGACAATCGGATCACCTCCATTTCAGCCGGGCTGAAGGCAAGCAATCCCTTTTTTACCACCAGCACACCACAGCCGAACGGTGCGTAAATTTTATGGGCAGAGAAGGCGAGATAATCAATTCCGTCTGCTTCCATCCCGACCTTTCGGTGAGCGATTACCTGTGCTGCATCCACCATCAGACTTGCCCCATATTGGTGAACAATCCGGCTGATCTCTCCAAGGTTGTTGTATGCGCCGAGGACATTTGACGCGCCGGTAACCGTTACAAGTTTGATCCGTTTCTTTCCGTACTGCCCCTTTTTGTTATAGGCACACAATACCGTGTTCAGCTCCTTCAAATCAACAAAGCCCTCGGCATCAACCGACAGCCTGATCAATGAAAATCCGGGAACCAATCGCCAGGGGAGATCGTTCGAGGAGTGTTCGAGCAGCGTACCAAGAATAACGGGTTCGATGCCCTGTGTCGGTTCACGGCCCAGGCTTTCAGCCGCCAGATTGATGGCTTCGGTGGTATTGGAGGTAAAGATCACATCATAGGCAGACAAGGGCGCTCCCAATACTTCGGCACAAACAGACCTGACCTCCTGAATGATCTCTTGCTGTACTTTTCGGGGCTGGCGCCATGTTTGGCATACTGCGTTCCATACCGGGGTAAATGTGGGAGTGCTGGCGCCGTTGTCCAGGTTTATATGAGGTCTTTCGCCATCCACTGTTGGGACCAGCATCCCATGACCAATCCGGGTCTTCCTGAATTCGTGCAACAGTTCCCGTCCATGGTAATTCTCCAGTTCGTCATGGTAAAGAATTTCGCCGGCAGTCAGTTTTTCGGTCACCGGATCCAGGAAGATGTCATTTTCGGATTGGCGGATAAGTTGCAGTGCCCTGGCAAATGCGATGACGTTGACGATAGCTGGTGTACCGGCCTCGAACTTGTCGGGTGCATCGGCCCAGATGACCCAATCGGGAGATACAAGACTGGCCGTTCCTCCACCGGTCTGGAAAGGAATGCCTTTGGGCAACGCCTTCCTTTTAACAACCAAAGCCCTTAAACCCAGCGACAGACCTATATCCTGACTTGAGACAATCTGATAACTTTCCGGCTCAAGTTGCGCCTTCAGGACTTCAGCTCTTCGTGGCGTGCAAAAAATTACACTGTATTTGCCTTTGTCCAGACCCAGGTAATCCAGCACAATTTCCCTGGCCTGTTCAAATAAATGAGTGGTCACCATCGAGTTGTGCCCGCTACCACGGTGAACATTGGAATACGTTTCAAGCGCAGCATAAACCCCTCGCTCTAATTCTGAAAATGCTTCCACTTTTTCATTACCCCTTTCGATACTTTTTTCCATCTCTTTTTCCTGTTATGCCGAGTGTCTATTTTCCTTGGATATTAAGATACATCATTTCAAATAGCCAAGTTCCTTCCATTTATCTATCCCGATTTTTAAAAGAGCTTTAAGTTCCTTTTCATCTATCTGTTCTTCTTTGTTAAAATGAAAGCATGTTTTTCCTTTTAAATATTTGCTTAGCGAAGGTATTATGTCTTTGAGTCTGGGATCCAAATACAACGGAAAAAAATGTAACGACACGCTGTCTTTACAATGTTCAATGGATGTAAAGAACATTCCTGGGATAATCTTTTTATTGTATCCATACGGAACTGGTGTGTTACCGATAAGCTCAAATGACTTTTTCATTGGGTTCTCATTCGATATCATTGGTGGAGCAAATAGTTCTAAATTGCTTTTCAACTTTTTGTAAATAACAAGTTTTATTTCTTCTGTGATAAGCAAATTTTTCATTTTAAGTTATGTTATCGTTTTTTTACATTGGGCACAACTCCCTAATAATTAATAATTATTAATTAATAATTATTAATTGCTTGGCGAATAATACGTTATGCCCTTTCGCCGCTCAATAATCCCTGATACACCTAACCGAAAACCCAGCCTCTTTTTTCTGTTCGGAACGGACTATTGTATTGTTGTCGTAATTCATGGCCCACGACAGGGGAAAGTCCTGAGGGGTGGTATTGCTCCACCAGTAACCCCGGATTCCAAGCTCACCAAAGGTTCCATCGGTGCTGAGGAAGCCACCCGGAAGGGCGGTAAATCCATATTGATTGGTGGTTCCCGAATTAATTTGCCAGTGGGATGTGCCTGTTTCTTTCAGGACACCACCGGCAATATACAAGCCGCCCAGGGTGTCGACCAGCTTTTGCCATTCGTGATCGTAGGGCACATGAAAGGGGTAAGGGCATAAATTGCCGTGATTTACTGCATACCAATTGTACAACCTGCCATACGTTTTCGACTTGTTTGTATCGTTATCATAATTGCAGTAAGCTCCAATTTTCAGATTTCCCCAGGCCTTGCTATCCTTAACATTGGGAATGGTATCGCCATTGTGGTAACGGGTCGTTTTCAGGTTCTCAACCATCCATGTCTGGCCCAGGATGTACACCATGTGATAAACATTGCCGTCTGCGTCTTTAACTGTTTCGTCCGTTGGATAAAAGTAGATGTAGTTGTCATCTTTTTTCATGCAGCCGGATAAAACCAATAAAAACACCACGCAACCAACTGACCAATAAAACGAATTTTTAAGGTTATTTTTCACAATTCCCTGGATTTATCAGTGAAAGTATCAGCCGGCAGCGACCCGCCGAAGCGTATGCCGGATTCGATCTGCCTTTCTATAAAAAAAGTATGCGAAAAATTCATTTTTATATAAAAACAAATTTGCCCTGGAAATGTAAAATCTAGCAGTTAAAGGCACTCCGTCAGATCAACCACTTTCAGCCCGCTAATTTAAAAAAATAAGATCGTGAGGTTACCTACCCCTTGAGCGCTTCAGCCCCGGATACAATTTCGAGAATGGCGTTGGTGATGGAATTCTGCCTGGCTTTGTTATAGGAGATGTTGAGGTCGCGGAGGAGCTCTTTGGCATTTTCGGTGGCTTTCTGCATGGCGGTCATCCGGGCGCCCTGTTCGGAGGCAAAGGAGTCAAGCACTGCTTTAAAGAGCTGAATGCGCAAGGTTTTCGGAATCAGCTCACGAACAATGGTCTCCTTGTCGGGTTCGAATATATAATCCGCTTCTGCTTTGACAATGGGAACAGGCGTAGTTTTCGCGGACGATGGCGTCGTTTCCTGTGAGGGTGTAATGGGAAGGTACTGCTCAACGATCAACCGCTGAACGGCTGCGTTTTTAAACTGATTATAAATCAAATCGATCCGGTCATATTCTTTGCCAACAAAGCTCTTCATCAATTTTTCGGCGAGCGCCGATGCGTTGCTGAAGGTAAGCTGATCAAAAAGGTCGTCATGCGATTCAACGACATTGTATTTTCTCTTCCGGAAATATTCTGACGCTTTACGACCGATGGTGATAAAACTAACGTTGTTCCCAAGGAACTGATGATGATACTTGGTTGCAGTAAGATGTAAGGCCATCTTAACAATGTTGGAGTTGAAGGCGCCGCAAAGTCCACGGTTGGAAGCAATAACCACCAGCAAAACCTTTTCCGGTTTACGTTCGCGGGAAAATACGTTTTCGTCGGAATTGTCGATTGTTGCGCTCAGGTTTTGTAAAATTTCCCGCAGTTTGGCAGCATAGGGCCGCAGCTTTATAATAGCCGTTTGTGCTTTACGCAGCTTGGAGGCCGCCACCATTTTCATGGCATTGGTGATCTGCTGGGTCGATTTAACCGATGCAATCCGAATACGTACTTCCTTCAGTCCGGCCATTTCTGCAATTTATTTCTTTTCCTCGTACTTTTTTGACAGATCTTTTGCAACCTTCTCCATGGTTTTAACATCTTCATCCAGAAGTTTTCCCGTTTTAAGGTTGTCCAGCACTGTCTGGTGGTTGACCTCCATAAAATTCAGGTATTCAACCTCAAAATTACCTACGCTTCGAACCGGAATGTTTCGCAACAATCCACGGGTACCGCAGAAAATAATTGCGATCTGTTTTTCAACCGGCATGGGTGAATATTGGGGCTGTTTCAGGATTTCCACGTTGCGGGCGCCTTTATCGAGCACGGCTTTGGTAGCGGCATCGAGGTCGGATCCAAACTTCGAAAAGGCTTCCAGTTCGCGGTATTCGGCCTGGTCGAGTTTCAGGGTGCCGGCAATTTTTTTCATCGATTTGATCTGTGCATTTCCTCCCACGCGCGACACCGAAATTCCAACATTGATTGCCGGGCGGATGCCTGCATTGAACAAGGCGGTTTCCAGGAATATCTGTCCGTCGGTGATTGAGATCACGTTGGTAGGGATGTATGCCGACACATCGCCGGCCTGCGTTTCGATGATCGGCAACGCGGTCAGGGAACCACCTCCCTTGACCATGGTTTTCAGAATGTCAGGAAGATCATTCATCTGGCTGGCAATCTTGTCGGAAGAAATAATCCTGGCTGCCCGTTCGAGCAAGCGTGAATGGAGATAAAACACATCGCCGGGATATGCCTCACGTCCGGGGGGGCGGCGGAGCAACAGGGAAACTTCGCGATATGCGACAGCCTGTTTTGAAAGATCGTCATAAATCACCAGGGCAGGGCGTCCGGTATCCCTGAAAAATTCGCCGATTGCAGCGCCGGCAAACGGTGCATAATACTGCATGGCTGCAGGATCGGAGGCAGTTGAAGAAACCACAACTGTGTAGGCCATTGCTCCCTTTTCTTCGAGCGTTTTTACAATATTTGCAACTGTGGAGCCCTTTTGACCTACGGCCACATAAATGCAGTATACGGTTTCTCCCTTGGCGTAAAACTCCTTCTGGTTGATGATGGCATCAATGGCGATGGCTGTTTTTCCGGTTTGGCGGTCGCCGATAATCAGCTCGCGCTGTCCCCTGCCAATCGGAATCATAGCATCGATGGGTTTGATCCCCGTTTGCAATGGCTGATTTACGGGTTGCCGGAAAATGACTCCCGGGGCCTTACGTTCCAAAGGCATTTCATAGCGGATGCCTTCAATCTTCCCCTTTCCGTCGATAGGTTCGCCCAGTGTATTGACAACACGGCCAAGCAACCCTTCGCCAACTTCGATGGAGGCAATGCGGCGGGTACGTTTAACTATATCCCCCTCTTTAATCTCATTGGATTCGCCCAGTAAAACGGCACCGACATTATCAGCTTCAAGGTTCAAAACAATGGCTTTTACCCCATTTTTTTCAAATTCGATCAGCTCTCCGCTTTCTGCATTGTTTAAACCATAGATGCGGGCAATCCCATCACCCACGGTAAGCACAGTACCTACTTCTTCAAGCTCCTTTTCATTCTGGTAACCGGCAAGTTCCCTGCGTAAGATCGCGGTAACTTCTGCGGGTTTTATTTCAGCCATATTTTTATTTTTTAATAGTGAAATGGTGAAATGGCGATCCTGATAGTTATCGGGAGGCGGATTCACACATTTCTTACTGCCCTTTCTTTTTATATAAATTCACCTTTGCGATAGCATTTCGCATTTCTTCGATTTCCCTGCGGATACTGGCGTCATACTGTTTATCTTTCCAGGATAGAATAAAACCCCCGATGAGCGATTCGTCAATTTCTGTTGTAAGCTCAATATCCGACCGGGTGTAACTCTTCATCAGGTTCAGAACCTGTTCTGTTGTTACCTTATCGGGAAGAACAGGCGATTTGAAATGAACGATCAGAATGTTTTTATAGTCATTGTAAAGATCGACGATTTTCAGGGCAATGAACGGAATGAACTTTTCCCTGTTTTTCCGCACCATGATGCGCATATAGGTCATGGATATCGGATGGACATTCTTTTCAAAAATATCAAGCAGGATGGTCAGCTTTTTACCCGAATTCACAATCGGGCTATTTAACAACAACCGCAGATCTTTGCTGTTTTCACAGGTTTTTGACACCAGCAGACTATCCTGATATACCTCCTCCACTGCATTCTGCTCCATCGCAAGATGAAACAGCGCTGTGGCATATCGTTCCGCTACCAAAGAAACATTCATTCCGGTTAGTTGAATTTAACTTCTTTTAATAACTCCTGAACATACTCCTCCTGCCTCTTCGGATCAGAAAGTTCACGTTTCAGGATAAACTTTGCGAGGGTAAGCGAACTCTCGGCAATTTGATTTTTCAGCTCCATCATGGCTGCCATCTTTTCATTGTTGATGCTTTCCTTTGCTCCTTCAACAATCCGCAAGGCCTCTTCGTTGGCCTTGATACGTGCATCCTCGATCAGTTTCTCCTTGATTTTGCGTGCTTCATTCAACAAAGCATCCCGTTCATTTTTTGCCTCCTGCAGAAGTTGTTCATTGGTAAACTTCAGCGTCTTCATCTCTTCTCTCGCCTTGTTTGCTTCATTCAGTGCCTCGTGGATTGAGGTTTCCCGCTCTTTGAGCATCTGAAGTATGGGTTTCCAGGCAAATTTCCCAAGGATAAAGACCAGGAACAAAAATGCAAGGGTCATCCAGAAAATCAAGCCCAATCCCGGAGTGATTAATTCCATATCCGTTAACTTTTAATGTTTTTAAATTGAAAAAGTCCTTTAAGGCATAACCAACCGTTAAACCTTAAAGAACCTGTCGAATCTGCTAGATGAAAAGGATCAGCAGACAAACGACGATGGCAAAAAATGCTACGCCTTCAACGAGGGCGGCGGCGATGATCATGTTTGCACGGATATCGCCGATTGCTTCGGGCTGACGGGCAATCGATTCGAGAGCGCTCTTACCGATATTTCCGATACCGATACCGGCACCGATCACGGCAATCCCTGCTCCCAGGCCTGCTCCCATTTTTGCGATGGCCGAAAAATCACCGGCCAATTGCAGTAAAATTGCTAATAAATGCATAATCAAAGGGTGTTAAGGTTAATAAAAAAGTGACAAATGACAAGTGACAAATGACAAGTGACAAATGACAAGT
>CAIYES010000103.1 GCA_903925275.1 uncultured Bacteroidales bacterium | reverse complement strand
TAGATGGTTTCCCCAAACACTCTGAACTGTATTTCAGGAAAATCAATAAGCGCGTTTGTAAACTCTTTCACATTCACCCGATACTTTTTTGATGGAAGGTCGATGGTGATATTTTCAGAGGCATCGTGAATCCGGATGCGCAGGTGGCATTTTCCTTTGTTTTGTTTGGCAAGTTGATGCAGCTTATATATCGTATCGATGGTGAGTTCGTTGAGATGCAACGTAAGGGAAAGGACTTTTGAGAATTTTTCCATTACCTCCGGTAACAGCAGAATCTGGTTGATCCGGATTGAAACCTGATCGGGGTTGTCGTACCGCGATTCGATTCGCGCTTTGACATAAACATATTGTCCTTCTTCGAGCAAGTGCTTGAATTTGAGGTATTCTTCAGAAAAAACAGTAAGCGAAATAAAGTTGAAATAGTCCTCCAGAACAAATGACCCATAAGGTTTCCCGGTTTTTCCAACTTTATGTGTCGCTTCAATGACAATCCCTGCAAAGGTCACC
Source organism: uncultured Bacteroidales bacterium (assembly GCA_903925275.1). Classification (GTDB taxonomy): domain Bacteria; phylum Bacteroidota; class Bacteroidia; order Bacteroidales; family FEN-979; genus CAIVAT01. Next base: position 18,904 of record CAIYES010000103.1, on the reverse strand, counting down.
TCTTTTCCTTTTAAATGTTTCAGGTCCTGTTTCAGATCTTCAATCGTTAAATTGCAGAATTGGTTCATTTCAATTTGGTAATCATCAAGGGGATGTCCGCTCATGTAAAAACCGGTCACCTCCTTCTCAAATTTCAGCAGTTCAAGTTTTGACCAGGGCCGGCATTCCGGTAATGTAAGCTCCTTAAAGTGTATTTCTTCAGCTTCACCAAACAACGATTGCTGCATTGAATCCTTACGTGCATGGTAATCTGATGCATGACGGATGATTTTTTCCAGGAAGATATTATCATCACTGTTCTCATGAAAAAAATATTGTGCCCGGTGTGTATTTTCAAAACAATCGAATGCGCCTGCTTTTGCAAGTGATTCCATACATCTTTTGTTTACCGTATGGGAATTTATCCGGCGTGTCATATCAAAAATACTGGAATAGGGTCCGCCTTTGATGCGTTCTGCAACAATGCTTGTCACGGCAGCTTCCCCGACATTTTTGATGCCGGCCATCCCAAACCGGATCTCTCCCTTTCTATTGGCCACAAATGCGGTGGAACTTTCATTAACATCAGGCCCAAGTACCGGAATATGCATGCGTTTACATTCATCAAGGAAAAGGGTAATTTCCTTCAGATCATTCAAATTCCGGCTAAGAACCGCTGCCATAAACTCCGAGGGGTAATGCGCCTTGAGATAGGCCATCCTGTAGGCCACGTAGGCATAACATGCTGAATGTGATTTGTTGAATGCATAATCGGTAAAGGCCATCCAGTCGGTCCAGATCTTTTTTGTCACCTCCTCGTCATGACCATTATTTTTACAGCCGTCAAAAAATTTGGGTTTCAAATCGCTCATCATGCCTTCAATCTTCTTTCCCATGGCTTTTCGCAGCGAATCGGCCTGGCCCTTGGTAAATCCTGCCAGTTCCTGCGATAAAAGCATTACCTGCTCCTGGTATACTGTAATGCCATACGTATCTTTAAGGTATTTCTCCATGACCGGGATATCATATGAAATTTTTTCCCTGCCATGTTTACGGGCGATAAAACTCGGGATGTAATCCATGGGACCCGGCCTGTAAAGGGCATTCATGGCAATAAGGTCTTCGATTTTATTCGGCTTTAATTCCCGGAGGTACTTTTTCATGCCATCCGACTCAAACTGGAATATCCCTGTTGTTTTACCCTGGCTGAAAAGTTCGTATGTTTCAGTATCGTCAAAGGGAAGGGTTTCAATGTCAAGTTCAATTCCTCTGGAGTTCCGGATATTTTGTACGGCATCCTTTATGATGGCAAGGGTCTTTAATCCCAGAAAGTCCATCTTGAGCATCCCCACTTTTTCAATATAATCACCATCAAACTGGGTTACAAACAATTCCGTTTCCTTTGATATGGTAATAGGGATGTACTCGGTAAGCGAATCACGGCTGATGATGATCCCGCAGGCATGAAGCCCGGTTTGCCTTACTGATCCTTCAAGGCTTTCAGCAAACCTGAGCGTTTCGGCAATCAGTTTGTTGGATGAAGAACGGGCTGCTTTTAATTCGGGGACCTCTTCGTATGCAGCTTGCAGGGTAATTCCTGGCCGGGTCGGAACAAGCTTTGTAAGCCGGCTTACTTCATCAAGCGACAACCGCTGCACTCGCCCAACATCCCTGATCGCCCCTTTGGCAGCCATCGTTCCAAATGTAATTACCTGGGCGACCTTATCCTTACCATACTTTTCGACAACCCATTTCAAAACGCGATCCCGGCCGTCTTCATCAAAATCGATGTCAATATCAGGCATGGACACCCGGTCGGGATTTAAAAACCGTTCAAAAAGCAGGTCAAACCTTAGCGGATCAATATCAGTGATCCGGATACAATAAGCAACCACCGATCCGGCGGCAGAGCCCCGTCCGGGCCCGACGGCCACCCCCATCGCGCGTGCAGCATTCAGGAAGTCCTGGACGATGAGGAAATAACCGGGATATCCCATTTCTTTTATGGTATCCAATTCAAAATCAATCCTTTCGATAAGCTCTTGTGAAATCGTCGGATAACGCATGTTCGCTCCGTCATAGGTTATGTGCCGAAGATACTCATCGGGATCCGTAAATTCAGATGGCAACGGAAAATCAGGCATGATCGGATCTCTCTTCAAACTGTACTTCTCAACCTTTTCAAGCACCTCCATCGTATTTTCAAGCGCTTCTGGGATATCAGAAAAAAGTTGATTCATCTCCTTCTTCGATTTGAACCACTCCTGCCCTGTGTAGCGCATCCGGTCAATATCATCCATGAATTTGCCCGTGTTTACGCAAAGGAGACGGTCGTGTGCATCGGCATCCATTTCGTTTAAAAAATGCACATCGTTCGTTGCCAGCAGCTTTACATTGAATTTCCGCGCCAGCCTTATCAAATCCTCCTCTACTGCCATCTGGCGCTTATAAACATCCGCATCACGGGTTGGATCTGTTGCCGGATGCCGCATCAATTCCAGATAGAAGTCATCGCCAAACAGCGCTTTATAATCAGCAATAATCTGCTCCGCTTTTGCAACATTGCCTGCCTGAATTGCTCGCGGAATCTCACCCGCCAGACAAGCCGACGAAGCAATCAACCCTTCGTGATATTGGCCAATCAACTCCTTGTCTATACGGGGTTTATAATAATGACCTTCCGTCCATGAAAATGAAATCAACTTAAGCAGATTCTTATACCCGATGGCATTTTTAGCAAGCAATATCAGATGATCTCCTTTCCGATCGATCAGTTCCACCTTGTCCTTGCGGCTTCGCCTGGCGACATAGGTTTCACACCCGAAAATCGGTTTAAAATCATTGTATGTCGAAGCGACCTCGGCAAACTCCATGATGCCAAATAAATTACCATGGTCGGTAACTGCTGCTCCTTTCATGCCAATTGTCACAGCTTTGTCTACCATGTCCTTTATGCGACAAGCGCCATCAAGAATAGAATATTGTGTATGTAAGTGTAAATGAACGAAATCAACCATAGTTGCAGCGTAAAAATAAGGAATAAGCCGGAGGTGTAAAATTATTTTAAAATCCCCTCCGAATTCACGTTGTTAATAAATTAGTTCATCGTATATTTGTCTTACACAAAAAAACAGGAGTATGTTCAACTCAAGTCATTTTCATCCGATGTTGGTTCACTTTCCAATTGCCCTCATCACTGTAGGCTTTTTATTCGACTTACTCTCCATGATCATGAAAAAAGAGCCTTGCTTGTCTAAAGCAGGGTTTTGGCTCGAAATTCTCGGAATGGCAGGAGCTGTTTTTGCCTTTGGAACAGGTTACTTCTTAACAGGTAGTATGGAAGGTGAAGCCGGGTTAATGCGCGACAAACACGAACTGTTTGCCACGTTAGCCCTGATTTTCATCATTGTGGCAACACTTTGCCGAATTGTTTCTGTCTACATGAACAAAGAAACCCCAGGGATCAGGTATATGCTCCTCGGGTTGTTTTTCATATCCTTTATTTTTATTTCCATAACCGGCTACCTCGGTGGTACCCTGGTGATGGAATACATGATTGGATTATAATCACTTAAAACTTAATCACTTAACACTTAACACTTAATAATTAATAATTTACCTGATTATGAAAAAAAACATTCTTATCATCCTGGCTCTTGTGATGGGAGTTGGACTGAAATCGTTTGCCGGTGATGCCGAAAAAACCATTGATAACCTTAAAGCTGCCTTCAAGGGCGAAACAACAGCCAGTGCAAAATATGCCGCTTATGCCGAACAGGCAAAAAAAGAAGGACTGCTGCAAATCGCCACCATGTTCGAAGCAACATCCAGGGCAGAGCAAATCCATGCCACAAATCATCAGACAGTGTTGCAAAAACTGGGTCGGAAAACTGAACCTGTTAAGCCCGAATTCACTGTAAAAACCACCAAAGAAAATCTTGAAGATGCCATCAAAGGGGAAACCTATGAACTTACGACCATGTACCCCGAATTTATTGCTGCATCAACTTCTGAAAACGTTTTGGGTGCCACAAAATCTTTCCGTTGGGCTATGGATACTGAAAAAAAACACCAGGTTATGTATCAGACTGCACTTACCGCCCTGAATGCCAAGAAAACCGATACCCTGTCGAAAGTCTATTGGGTCTGCCCCAAATGCGGGAACACCTATGCCGTTGCCAAACCTGAATCATCCTGCTCGTTTTGCAGTACAAAAAGCGACAAGTTTATTAAGTTTGGGAAGTGAGAAGGGGACAGTTTGAAAATAACCATCTGGTATCAGACCGGATTCATCCTAAATTTTCACAAATTTAACTACCTCATAGTTATTTCCGATTGTAATTTTCAGTATATATAATCTTGCCGGAAGAGTGGAAATATCAATACCCATTCCAGATGGCTCAGGAGAAACCCTTCTGATCAATTGGCCACGAATTTCAAAAAATTCAAAAACCGGCATATTCTTTATGGGAATGTTTTGATATTCAATATTCAGGATATTAACTGCCGGATTCGGATAAATTATCACTGAAAATTTAGACCGGTTTTGGTCAATACTGGTCATAGAATTTTCCACGATGGTTAATTTCTCATCCGACCATAAAGATTCTGCGCATGAATTCAGTGATTTTACCCTGATGCGGGCCGTACCGAGGTATTCGGGATTCCATGTGACTGTACCGGTAGTCAATGTCCCGCTTATGCTACCTGCATTTTCAGGATTCAACTCCCAGGCAAAAGAACTTGTTGATGGCGCCCCGGCTGTATTGTATAATGAACTTATTGTTGTTGCAAGATCTACGGTGTCAGGTCCTGTAGGAATCTCAGGAATCCCGGGTAAAGGCAGTACTTCAACAACCGTGGGAGCTGATGTTGCAGAGCATCCGTTCCCATCCGTACAGAATACTGTAAAACTGCCAGAAGCGGTAACAGTAATACTCTGCGTAGTTTCACCATTGCTCCAAAAATAATAACTTGCCACACTTGCAGTAAGGGTCACAGAATTACCCTGACAGAAAGTCGTCGGTCCATTCGGGGTGATAGTGGCTGTTGGAACCGGATATACCATAATACTTTTGACCATTGGAGAAACGGCACTGCACCCGCTTGAATTTGTATAATTGACACTTACCGTTTGTGAACCGGAGAGATTCCAGGTAACGGTAACTGAATTATCGCCTGTTCCCCCTCCCCCAGTGACAATACCGCCAGAAGAAACAGACCAGAGATAGCTGTTCATCCCAACTTCAGTAGCATATACGTTGCCTGTTGAGTTGGCACAGGTTGCAGCAGCCCCTGAGATGGAAGGAACAGGTATCGGGCCAATGGTTATGCTCTGGTAAATGGTATTCGAACAGCCTATGGCATTTGTTACCGTGAGCGAAACCGTGTATACACCAGGGCCACTGTATACATGTACCGGGTTTTGCAAGGAAGATCCATTGCTGGTACCACTTGCGGGATCCCCGAAGTTCCAGTTCCAGATGATAATACTTCCCCCTCCGTTTGGCATTGAAAGGTCAACAAAAGCTATAGGCTGTCCTGGACAATTACCGGCTAAAGAAAATGAAAAGTTCGCTATTGGTGATGGATTAATGATGATACTTTTCATCACGGCATCTGTACATGCGGTGCTGGTTGTGATGGTCAGGGTGACCTGATAGGTTGACGCTGAGCCCGCGAAAACATGGGTTATGTTCGGACTTGCCGGAAAATTGATCACGACATTCGGCGTACCGTCTCCGAATTCCCATTCCCAGGACATAATGTATCCCCCGGTCGCACCTGCAAAAGACAAATCCGTGAATAGGACACCTTGCCCGGAGCAATTGCCAGATGAAGGAAAAGAGAAATTTGCCGTGCATACAGCCAATAAATCAAGCTGGTTAGCCGAAACAATTATGACAGGAACCGACTGTTGAGCATACTGCACAGGAGCAATAAATGCGAAGATCAATAAAAAGAAATATTTTTTCATAAGATCATTTTTAAACCTTTTATCCTGAAACAATTTAAAAAATGAAAAAAATGTTATCTTATTGATAATCATTATATTTTAGATTGTAAAGCAGCAACGGGCTTTTACATGAGTAAAGATACAAAAAGTCAATATACCGATCTCATTTCAGAGACGGAAAATTTTTCTTCCACCCTTTTTGCGCCAGGTATGCTGCAGCATATTTTGCTACATGCCCTGCGTGAAAAAATGCTACAAGGAACCGAATATGCAATTGCAACAACGAAAACTATTCGATTACGCCTGATCATTGCTCACTAATGTTCGTTGCCGCTTCCGGCTTTTCAATTATCCGGAAGATAGTCGTAATTCTGAAGTTGGAGGGTGATGTTCTTTGAAGGAATGTACGCTTCAGCGTATGCCATATAATTCAGACCGTTCTTGAGCCTTATGAAAGTGCCCGTAAAATGAACATCATCTCCCTGGAATTTTGTGGCGACTTCTATTCTGGCAGTAGAATAATTCACATCTTCAACCATCCACGTCAACTGGTCGCCTTCTTCCTCCACATTTCTTCCCTTGAACATAAATTCATGCGTTGAGTCAACCACTTGCCAGGTTGCAGCAGCAATGAACCTTTTTACCTGACCAGTTTCCTGCAGGGAGTATTTTTGCAGGAAATCACGTAACCCGAAAAGAAATTTCTCAATGTTTTCTTTTTCAGATTCAGCAATATCCCTTATAAGAAAGGCTTTTGGCATTTTGGCACTCTGTTCGTTTAAAATCTTTTTAACGAGCTGACCTTGCAGATCATATTGATTTCGCTCAATCATGATGTTAAGGATTTCTTTTAATTTCAAAATTTCCACCCGGGAAGTCCAACAATATTTTGAGAGAAGGTTGTTACTGAACTCTCTTGCCTTAAGGATTTCGTTGGCTAACTCAGTCACTTTATCTTGTTTGACCTGTGCCAAGAGATTGGGTCCGACAAGATTTCCAAAGATTATGACAATGTATAACAGGCTTATCTTCATGATCAAGACTTTTTTGGTTCAAAAATTTGATCCAATTTACGAATAAAAATGAAGTACTTTAAAGAAAATCTCATGTTCACTTAAAAAATTAAGCGCTGAATCGGAATCTTAACAGTAGTTGTTCTTTGATTCAATTTTTACAGCAACAGGAGGTTCCTTGATTTCCATACCAGAAAATCAATAATATTTTTTCACCGTAAGCCTGATTTGTTAATTTTATTGGTTAATTCAAAAAAAATGCCGAATTTTGCACCCCTTATAATAATTAAATCAATATTTCATTAAATCAATCATTTAACCAATGCCAACTAAAATCAGATTACAGAGAAGAGGTAAAAAGGGACAAGCTTTTTACCATATTGTTATTGCGGATGGTCGTGCACCACGTGACGGAAAGTTCATAGAACGAATTGGCATCTATAATCCTATCGCACAACCTGCTGAAATTGAGCTGAATTTCGAAAAAGCCCTCAACTGGCTGAAGAAAGGTGCTCAACCTACCGAAACGGTAAAAGCAATCCTTACTTTCAAAGGTGTAATGTATAAAAACCACCTGCTGAAAGGTGTTGAGAAAGGCGCGATGACTGTTGAACAGGCCGACGCAAAATTCCAAACCTGGCTTGACGAAAAACATGTTAAAATCTCGGGAAAGAAAAGTGAAATGGAACTGAACTCCAGAGATTCCCGGAAAAAACAATTGGAAGCCGAAGTGAAAGTAAATGAAACAAAGGCTGAAGCAATTGCTAAAAAACTTAACAAGGTTCGCCTTGATGAAGCAGCCCAGGCTGCCGAAGCCCGTGAAGCCCGTGAAGCTGCACATGCTGCCGAGGCTGCAAAATTAGCCGATGCATTGGCCGCAAAGGCAGCAGAAACTGCCGCAGCATCCGCCCCTGCAGATGTTCCTGTTGAAGTAACTCCTGCAGCTCCTGAAACTACTCCCCAGCCTGAATAGTCTGGAAAGGAATAACAATAATTTCATATCCTGATGAATAAGGATGACTTTTTCTACCTGGGAAAAATTCTTAAAACTCATGGTAATAAAGGTCAGGTGATTGTCCTGCTTGATGTGGATGATCCGGAAGATTATATTGCACTGGAATCCGTTTACCTCGATCTGCATGGTGAACGGATTCCTTTTTTTATTAAAACCCTGGAATTAAAACATAATCGCAAAGCGGTCATTCAGTTTCAGGATTTTGATTCTATCGAAGATTCAACGAGTTTAACCGGGTTGGAAATGTACCTGCCTGTCACAACACTCCCATCCCTGAAAGGCAATCAATTTTATTACCATGAAATCATCGGATTCGAGGTAGTGGATGAAAATCATGGCAATATTGGCGTGATCGAGGATATCCTTGAATTGCCTCACCAGTCATTGTTCCAGATTCGCAACGGCGAAAAAGAGATACTGATACCAGTTGTAGATGATATCATTCAAAAGGTCGACAGAAAGAAAAAACAGCTTCTGATCAAAGCACCGGAAGGATTGATTGAGATTTACCTGTAAATCCCCGATGGCATTCCATTTCAGACAATTCGATGTTGAAGACGAACGCAGCACCCAGCGTGTTGGCACCGATGCCATGTTGCTCGGTGCCTGGGCTTCTCCCCCTGGTGAAGGGAAAATCCTTGATATTGGAACAGGCTGCGGGGTCTTGGCGTTGATGATGGCACAAAAAACGGAAGCAATTATCGAAGCAATAGATATTGATCTTTCGTCGGTAAATGAAGCCCATGGCAATTTTCGCCGCAGTCCATGGCATGCCAGGCTTTTTGCAATTCATGCCCCCCTGCAGGTCTTTTCCGAAAATGCAAAACCAAACTATGATTTCATTATTTGCAATCCTCCTTATTTTTCGAATTCTCTCAAATCCCCCTCTGCCAGAAAAAACCTTACCCGCCATGACCAAAGTCTTTCCCTTGAAGAATTGATTCGATGCGTAAGCAAAATCCTGACCCCCAATGGATCGTTTGTACTTATTTTGCCTGCTGTTTCATGCGATGAATTTATTGGTTCCTGTATAAAATCCCGCATGTATTTAAAACGGAAGCTGACAATCTTACCAAAACCGGCACTCCCCCCTATCCGTACCCTGATGGAATTTACAAAGACCCCCAGCCAGGTTGGGTCCGGTCTCAGACCCGTCACTCAGAACGACTTGACAATCCTTAATTCCTCGGAGACCTTCTCAACTGAATATCTGGCGCTGACAACTACTTTTCACTGCTTTTAATTCATTGTTGGATAATTTTGCACATGATTTTAAATTTCTATTTTTGCAGGAACCAATATTATTTTATGCACCCTGTAAAGCATCCTTTGCCTGAAAAATCATTCATAACGGCTTTGTTTTGCCTTTTGGCCTGGTTCTTAATGACCGGCCAAGGATTTTCCCAGGGGGTTCATTTGAAAATCGGTTTGTCAAAAGCTACTCCCAATTATGAAAATTGGCTGAAACGATCGAACCCGGATGTTGTTCCGGTGAACTTGTATCTGTTGCCAATCGATTCAGCATTGCAAAAACTCGTTGAGTGTGATGGTTTGCTGCTTACAGGTGGTGAAGATGTATATCCGGGCTGGTATGGAAAGGAAAATGACACTGCAAGATGCACCGAAATGAACCGCCATCGCGACAGCCTCGACATCGCCCTGATTTCAAAGGCACTCGATGTAAAGATGCCGGTATTTGCCGTCTGCAGGGGTCATCAGATCATGAATGTTTGTTTGAAAGGAACCTTGATCATTGACATTCCAAAAGATGTAGGGACACAGATTATACACCAATGCGATGATTATCTTCAGTGTTTTCATTCAGTAACGGTTCCGAAGAATAGCCTGCTTTTCTCAATCAGTAAGTGTGACTCGGCCATGGTTACTTCAAATCATCACCAGGCCATTGAGCGCTTATCGCCCATGTTGGGTGCAAATGCATACTCAAAGGATATGCTGATCGAAGGCATCGAATGGCAGCACCCTGCCGGTAAATCGTTTTTGCTTGGTGTTCAGTGGCATCCCGAGCGTATGGAAAAAACCAATCAGCTCTCCGGGCCATTAGCCGATGAGTTTATAAAACAAGCTGCTCTCTTTGCAGCATCACATCAACTAAAAAACAAATAATGAGGATCCATGATTTTTACCTGCATGGCATTACCGTATTTATGGGATTTTTTGCCATGGTTAACCCAATTGGAAACCTTCCGGTGTTTATCAGCATGGTGCAGGATTTTGATAAAAAAACACAAAACAGGGTGGCGTTGAGGGCTACCACTGCCGCTTTTATCATCATTGCCATCTTCTGCATCTTTGGACACATCATTTTCAAAGTGTTCGGAATTACAGTGCCTGCTTTCCAGATCGCCGGCGGGATCATTGTATTTATCATCGGTTTTCAGATGCTCAATGCAAAGGAAAATCCCATTCATGCTCAATCGTTGGAAGAGAAAGAACAAATGAAGCAGGTTGTTCATGATATGGCCATCACACCATTGGGAATCCCACTTTTGGCGGGACCTGGCACGATATCAACTGCCATGAATTTTGTCGGCGCTGAAAAATCGATGACAAATGTCATTGTCGTCATTGTCATCTTCGGAATTATGTGTTTCATTACTTATCTCATGTTTGTATCATCCCGCATGATTGCCTCCAAAATCAACCCGGGTATGCTGAAAGTGGTTTCTCGCATAATGGGACTAATCCTTGCAGTTATTGCTGTTCAGATGATTATAAATGGCATTGAAGGAACCATTGATATCTTTAACCATCCCGGATGATGCGTGGAAAAATATCCATCCTGGTTTGTATTGTATTTTTACTATCCTCCTGTTCAAGGATAAAAACAGATTATTGGCCAAACGGAAATAAAAAATCAGAAATCACCGTCAAGAATAAAATATATGAAGGTCAAGCGCAGTACTGGTATGAAAATGGAAATCTTCAGACATCTTGCACCTATCATAGCAACAAAGTTGAAGGAACCCTCCGGAGTTTTTACACATCGGGTTATCTGCAGACAGAGCAGAATTACAAGAACGGTCAACTCAGCGGAATAACAACAACGTATGATAAATTGGGCAACCTGGAATCCCGGGCTGTCTACCTCAACGGCATATTGAATGGCCGGTATGCAGAATATTATGAGAATAAACTCTTGAAACTTGAGGGAAATTATATTAATGGAACCCTTGATGGTATTTGGCTGTACTATGATACCGAAGGGAAGATCGTGGGACAGGGATTCTTTACACTGGGAGATGGGATTCAAAAATCCTATTACAGCAATGGAATCACAAAACAGGAAACACATTATCAAAAAAATAAGAAACATGGCGACGAGTTTTTTTTTAAACCCGACGGATCAATCGATATCATCAATAAATTTTATCAAGGGAAGTTGCTGGAGAAAATTATCAGGTAATTCAGTAAAAATATATATGTGTTTTTGTTTGGTTAATCTGCTTTAACTCTTTAATTTTGCAATTGTTATTTCTTTCACAGCATCAATATTAAATTACATCATAATTACCGGTCATTAATCACTAAAACTGAATCAAAATGAACTTAGAGAAAATCATGAACGACCTGGAGAAAAAACATCCGGGTGAAAAGGAGTACCTTCAGGCAGTAAGAGAAGTACTGGAATCAATTGAAGAGGTATACAACGAAAATCCTCATTTCGAATCGGCAAACATCATCGACAGGCTGGTGGAACCCGATCGCATATTGACATTTAAGGTATGCTGGGTTGATGACAGCGGAAAAGTACAGGTAAACCTGGGATACCGGGTTCAGTTTAACAATGCCATAGGTCCTTACAAAGGTGGCTTGCGCTTCCACCCCAGCGTGAACCTCAGCATCCTCAAGTTTTTAGGTTTTGAGCAAATTTTCAAAAACAGTCTCACCACCTTGCCGATGGGAGGTGCAAAGGGAGGTTCGGATTTTGATCCGAAAGGCAAGTCCAATGCCGAAATTATGCGTTTCTGCCAGTCGTTCATGCTGGAACTCTGGAAACTGATCGGACCTGAAACAGATGTTCCCGCCGGTGATATCGGTGTTGGTGGACGTGAAATTGGTTTCCTGTATGGAATGTACAGGAAACTGGCCCGTGAAAACACAGGCGTGTTGACAGGCAAAGGCCTTAACTGGGGCGGCAGTCTGATTCGTCCCGAAGCTACCGGCTTTGGTGCAGTCTACTTTGCAAAAGAGATGCTTACAACAAAGGGCGAATCTTTCAAAGATAAAATTGTTGCTATCTCCGGATTCGGAAATGTGGCCTGGGGCGCTGCCATCAAAGCAACCGAACTGGGGGCGAAAGTCGTTACCATTTCCGGTCCCGATGGATATATCTATGATCCTGACGGAATCTCCGGTGAGAAAATCGAATATATGCTCGAGCTGAGAGCATCCAACCAGGATATCGTAAAACCCTATTCTTACGAATTCCCGAATGCACAATTCCATCAACTGAAACACCCCTGGGAAGTAAAATGCGATATAGCACTGCCGTGTGCCACCCAGAACGAACTCAGCAAAGAAGATGCACAACACCTCATTCAGAATGGTGTGATGTGCGTTGCTGAAGGAGCAAACATGCCTTGTGAACCTGATGCCGTTGAATTGTTTCTGGAAAACAAAATTCTGTTCGCACCCGGAAAAGCAGTGAATGCTGGCGGTGTTGCTACTTCAGGACTGGAAATGGCCCAGAATGCAATGAAATTAAGCTGGCCGATGAAAGAGGTTGATGAACGCCTGCATCATATCATGTGCAGCATCCACGAAGCCTGTGTCAAATACGGCAAAGATAAGGAAGGCTATGTCAACTATGTAAAAGGCGCCAATGTTGCAGGTTTCCTGAAAGTTGCCAATGCCATGTTGGATCAGGGGGTTATTTAATTTAATTCCGTAGGGGCACAAAATATTGTGCCCCTGCCATTGTTCGTTGGGGCCTAAGATGTTGTGCCCCTACCCCAATACCACAAACATCATTATGATAAAAAATCCTGGCAAACCAGCCGGGATTTTTGTTAACTTTGGCCATGCAATTTGTAAACCCGTTTTTTCTTATTGCCTTAGGGGCATTGACCATCCCCATCCTCATTCACCTTTTCAATTTCCGGAAATTTAAAAAGGTCTATTTCACAAACGTTCGTTTCCTCCAGGAAATTCAGCAGGAAACAAAAAAACAATCGCAGCTCAGGCAATTGCTTATTTTAATTGCACGCTTGCTGGCAATTACTTCATTGGTCTTCGCATTCGCACAACCTTATCTGCCTGCTTCAAAACTCCAAAAAAAGGTAACCGGGCAACAAGCCGTCAGTATTTACCTCGACAATTCATTTTCAATGGACGCAATTGCCACGGAGGGAAAATTATTTGATCTCGCAAAATCCAAGGCATTGGAGATTGTATCTGCTTATGCCCCCTCCGATCAGTTCAATCTTGTAACCAACGATTTTGAAGGCAGGCATCAACGATTTGTCAGTAAGGAGGAATTTATTAAACTGGTAGATGAAGTACAGGTCTCTGCCGCGACAAAAACGTTGTCTGAAGTTTTCACCAGGCAATCAGACATGCTGCCCGAAACTCAGAAAATGAATTACGATGCATACGTAATTTCTGATTTTCAAAAGACATTTGCTTCAGTCAGTTCTGCGAAACCTGATTCAAACATCAGTTGGTTTCTGGTTCCTCTGGTGGCAGAAAAAAAAGACAATCTGTACATCGATACGGTTTATTTCCTTTCTCCTGTGCATCAACCCGAACAACCGGTGCGGCTTCAGGTTCGCATCCGAAATTCATCCGATGAGCTCCTCGAAAAAATTCCTGTGAAGCTTACCATCAATTCAGTTCAAAAAGCACTGTCAAGCTTTACGATTGCGCCAAATTCAACAACAGAAATTACCCTTTCATACACCGAAAACTCATCAGGAATTCAGTACGGACAGGTTGAAATTATTGATTATCCGATTGTGTATGACGACAAGTTCTATTTTTCTTATTCAATATTACCTTCGATTCCGGTATTATGTATCAATGAAAAGGAACCAAACGATTTCCTGAATGCACTTTTCACCAATGATTCTACAGTCAGATTCACCAATGATCAGATAAATCAACTTGATTATGGAAATATTTTCTCAAATTCCTTAGTCATTTTAAATAGCCCGGACGAAATTTCCTCGGGGTTAGCCCAGGAATTAAACCGTTATGTCCGATATGGAGGAAACCTGGTAATTTTTCCACCGGCAAATGGGAAGATTGATTCTTACAATGCGTTAATCTCACTTTTTAATCTAGGGGGATACACATCAGTCGATACCATGCGGCAACGGATTTCATGGATCAATCTCGAAAATGAACTTTTTGATGGTGTTTTTGAGAAAAACGGAAATGGAAAAATTGTACTTCCCGAAAACATTGACTTACCTTTGGTATACAAGCATTACAAGATTTCAATGGAAGTCCTAAGGGAAAAGGAAACACTCCTGAAGCTTCAAAACGACCAACCTTTTCTGATTACAGCACCTGTTGAAAAAGGAAAAATATATTTGTTTTGCAGTCCATTAGACGAATCGTGGTCGATGTTTGCGAAACATATGATTTTCGTTCCCACTTTATACAAGATTGCCCTGCTGAGCAATCCAACCCATCCGCTGTATTATATTATTGGTATAGATCAAATAATTGGAATCCCCAATGATTCCGTTGCGGAAACAAATATTTGCAAACTTAAAAAACTTACTTCAGCATTCGAGATCATACCAGAAACCAGAAAATCGGGAACGACGCTCACTCTTTTTCTGCATGATCAAATCAACGATGCCGGCTTCTATGCTGTTACCAGTGGAAAAAATCCAATCTCGGGACTCTCATTTAATTTTAACAGGAAAGAGTCTGACCTGAGCTGCTATTCATCTTCAGAGCTTGAGGATCAGATCAAACGGATACCATGCAAGGACATCCGCATCATAAAAGGAAAAAAGAATTCACTGATAAAGGAAATCCATCAAATTAAACAAGGCACACCTTTGTGGAAGCTGTTCATCATACTCTCCCTTCTCTTCCTTGCCATCGAAATCGCACTGATCCGGATTTTAAAATGAGGTCACAAGGCAGTTCCGGGAATTAAAATATTCCTAAATATGACTCTGACTTCCTGGTATAAATAAAATAGGGCATGAAAAATAGGATATCATGCAATCATTCAGTATATTTGTATTGAAAATCGCTTCAAAAAAAGCAGTATTAGAAGTATATCAAACATAGTCATTGCCGATATTTTATGTAAAGATGAAATTTACTTCTCTTTTTGCAATGTCATTGATCACACTTCTGTTTGTGCAAAATGCCAACGCACAAACCACCAGAACAATTGGTGGTACCAGCGCCAATTACGCAACATTAAAGCTCGCCTTCGATGCCATTAATGCCGGAACGATAACCGGCGCCATCACCCTGCAAATAACCGGCAGTACCAACGAAACAGCCTCTGCCGTGCTGAATGCCAGCGGAACCGGAACGCCTGGTTCAAGTTATACATCGGTAACCATTTATCCTACCCTGTCCGGGATTTCAGTATCAGGAAATCTCGCTTCACCACTCATTGACTTAAACGGAGCTGATAATGTAGTAATTGACGGAAGGGTGAATGCAACAGGATCTGCAAAAGGTTTGACCATTGCCAATACAAATACGGGATCGTCTGCTTCAACCCTTCGGTTTATCCTTACATCCGAAAACAATACCCTAAAATATTGCACCATCAAAGGTGCTGAAACAAGTGCCACCAAGGGAGTTGTCTTTTTCTCAACAGCCACATCCGGCAATGGAAACAGTGGCAATACGGTTGACAATAATGACATTACGAGTGATGCCGCCGGCAGGCCTATGAATGCAATTTATTCAACAGGCTCATCCGGTCATGAAAACAGCGCAAATACGATTTCAAATAATAACATCTATGATTATATAAAAGCCGGCAATAATTCTTTTGGTATAAATATTGAATCGTATTCAACACATTGGAATTTAACAGGTAATAGTTTCTACGAAAAAACAGCATACGCACCTGTATCATTCTCGTCAGCACAATTTGGCGGCATTCGAATAAACAATTCTTCTGGAATTAACTTTACCATCGTAAACAACTATATCGGTGGAAGGGAAGCCTTGTGTGCCGGTAACCCATGGACGGTAACTTTGACATCCGGAACCGTGTTTTATGGCATTTACCTGAACGTTGGTACAACACCTGCCAGTTCAATTCAACAAAACACGATAAAAAACTTTCAGTGGACAGGTTGGGGAAGTACACCATGGCTTGGAATTTATATTGCTGCAGGAAGTGTAAATATTGGGACAATTGACGGCAATATTATTGGGGCAGAAACTGGGAATGGTTCTGTTACTGTCGAGAACACGAATGAAAACGGAATTTCTTATGGGATGTATATAGAAGGTAGCGGGGAAATCAATGTCAGCAATAATAAAATTGGTTCGATCACCGCTAAAACCCTGATAACAAAATCACACGAATTTTATTCAATATACAGAAAAGGTACGGGATCAACAACAATCAGCAACAATTTAATCGGAAGCTTAAGCACAACAAAAAGTATAGATGCGAGCACAGAAGGCACCGGGAATACCCAAAGCTTATTTGGAATTTATAATTCAGCCACAGGAACAATAATTCTTAATGGAAATACGATTGCCAATCTTAACAATGCATATGCAGGTACTTCAACCAGTTCGCAAACCGTTGGAATTATAACCACTTCGGGTTTAAACACGATATCCAATAATACAATTACAGGTTTATCATCTGCCACTGCACATCCCAATTTTTCTGTTACTGCATCCGTTGTCGGAATTTCGCAGAGAAGCACCACCCCGGGACAAACTATTACAGGAAATACTATTTACAATTTAACCAACACGAACACGATTGCAACTTTCGAAGGAGGTGTTGTTGGATTGTATTATGATGGGGCAGGTTCAGGCATCAACAATATATCAAATAATTTCATATACAATATAACGGTTGCATCAAACTCTCAAAAAGCCAGAATTTATGGTATTCAAGTTCACGCAGGGACTAGTACATGCTCAAATAATATCATTAGCTTAGGGAACAATGTCGTCACTGGGAATTACATTTTTGGCATCTCTGATGACGGATCGGATGCATTCGATCTTTACTTTAACACGGTTTATATTGGTGGAAGCTCACCGGGAACATCATTTCCTACGTTTGCGTTGATCAGTACAAACAACAATAACACAAGGAATTACCGAAACAATATCTTTTGCAATACCCGTTCAGGTGGTTCCACGGGAACTCACTACGCAATATGCGTTGCAACAACGAGTAATTTGACCATAACGTATAACAACTATTATACTTCAGGTGTAGGTGGTGTTCTGGGTGGATCCGGCAATATTTATTACCGAACAAACAAAACAACCTTAAATGATTGGAAAATTTTTACAGGGCAGGATGCCAACAGTCTGGCGCTCGATCCCGTTTTTGCAACTCCCGGAGGCACAGCCGCAACGGATTACAAACCTTCTTCTACGCAATTGGCAGGGATAACAATCAGCACGATACCAACGGATTATTTATCAGTAATCAGGGCAGGTACACCCACAATGGGCGCTCTGGAAGGAACATTGAGTTTGAATGTAGATGTTTACACATCGGGCGTTTTTCAGTCAAGCTACTTCCGGTTGAAAGATGCTTTTGATAAAATCAACAATGCAACACATACAGGTGCTCTTGAATTGAGAATAACCGCCAATACCATCGAAACAGCTTCGGCGATACTCTATCAGAGCGGATATACAGGTGCTGGTGGCACATCCAATTACAGTGCAGTTAGTATTTACCCCATCGCAACCGGAATAACGGTAACTGGAAATTTAGCTGCTCCGCTTATTGACTTAAATGGCGCCGATAATGTAACCCTGGATGGTAGGGTGAATGGAACAGGCGCTTCAAAAAACCTGATCATCTCCAATGCGAACACGGGAACAAACGCATCAACCATCCGGCTTATCAACTCCGCCGAAAACAATACTGTGAAATACTGTTTTATCAAAGGCGCTGAAACGAGTACCGGAAAGGGTATCATATGGTTCGCAACAGCCAGTACAGGCAACGGAAACGATGGCAATACGATTTATAATAACGGTATTACTGGCGATGCTGCAGGCCGACCGATAAATGCAATTTATTCCGCCGGTACATCCGGAACTGAAAATGATCATAACACAATTTCCGGCAACAATATTTATGATTTTCTTCGGACAAACAGCAATTCGTATGGGATATTTATTCAATATAGTTCAACAGACTGGACTATCTCAGGCAATAGTTTTTATGAAACAACCACTTTTGCACCTTCAGCAGGAAATACATACAATGCCATTCATATTACAACGTTGACCAACCATTTAATAAGCGGAAATTTTATTGGCGGGAGTGCGGCTGGTTGCGGCGGAGCTGCCTGGACTGTAAATGCCAACTTTGCCCATTATTTTTGTGCTATTTTCATCGACGGCGGAACTCCCACTGCCAGTACGGTGGAAAACAACATCATCCGGAACATCAGATATACCAGCACGCAATCGAACCCCTGGGACGGAATTTTTATTAACGCCGGGAATGTGAATGTTACAGGCAATACCATCGGGGAAACAACAGGAACTGGTTCTATTACAGTTACTACTCCAAACGCTGCGGCAACTGCCTCCATGAACGGAGGAGTAATTACAGCCATTACACTTGTTGGCGGAGGAAATGGCTACACAACGGCGCCCGTCATTACATTTTCACAATCGGGCAGTACAACTCCAGCTACAGCGACTGCCACCATCAGCGGTGGTGTTGTAACAGTGATCACGCTGAATAGCGGAGGCATCGGATACACC
>CAIYES010000102.1 GCA_903925275.1 uncultured Bacteroidales bacterium | reverse complement strand
CGATTAATCGCGTCTCTACGATTGGCGTTTCACCCATTCGCGATTCGCCCATTCGCGTATCGACCGACGGACCGTCAACGCCACCGTCAACGTTGATAATCAATACCCCGTGGATATGGTTGGGCATCACCACAAACGCCCCTAATTGAATGAAATTAAATTGATTGGGAATTTCATTCCATAATTTTTCTGCCAGTTTCCCCAATTCGGCAGGTTGTAACCTGTCAGAAACAATTTCACCAAAAAAACAATCACGATGCGCCGTACAAATGGTAATAAAATATGCCCCCGCACTGGAATAGTCCCACCATTGAGCCCGTGCCGGAGGTATACGATATTTGTTTTTAAATTTGTCCATCTCCATCCTGATTATTACTACCACACTATCCCAAAGCAATCAGCTGGAACACCTCGCTACACCTTTACCAAACAGGTGACCAAGACCTTCCCTGAGTCTTTGATGGCTGACATCTCTTTACAGGCTTTGGTTATGTTCAAAATTTTCGTATCTTCATTTGAGAATCCAACAGTTTCAATTTCTATTTCCGATGTTATAAGGAATCAAAAACTATCGAGGTAGACGGCATCAACCCTTACTTCAATCCGTGGATGGCATACCTGCGATCAAACAAATTACATTCATCATTCCATGCTCTCTTTCAAAGATAATAAAGTAAAATAATACCCTGATATGGCGTGCCGTGAATTCTGCAATTTGAAATCATTTCAATTAAATAATTAGCCTGAAAACCATGTAATCGATACCTTGTTTGACTTGCATTATCCCCGATACTCATTGCATACGGATTCACCGGAAACCAATAAAATAAACAACATTGAACCCATCTCAGTTTTAACACACAATAACCTTAGGAGCGCTACACATTGTATCGTCTTGAATATTCTGCGGGTAATCAAATCAACTTTTTTTCCAATCCCGGGCAACCCGTAAAAAAAACCTGCGTCTGATTAAAAAACAGGAACTATACAGAGACCTTTACCTCCTTCTTCAACACCAACAATCGGATGGACGCAAAGCCGCAATGCGATAATGGAGGCAACAATTAAAACCAAATCTATATGAGACGAGCAATGTTTTATATGCTGATTGCCCTTGCAACTGTAGTTAGTTCCTGCAACAAGACAAGCCAGACCAGCGCTACGACCCAAACGGTTAAAGCAACCGACCTGCCCCTGAAGGCAACCCAATACATCGATACCAATTATCCCGATGCCTCTGTTTTATATGTTGTTACCGTTACCAACAGCCCTGCCTCCTTTATTGTAACCCTGAACACCACCGAGGAACTGGGGTTTTCAAAGACCGGTGAATTCCTGGGCGATGGCGCCAACTTCCACGGCGGCCATCACGGCGGCGATACCACCCACCACGATTCGATTCACTGCGACACGATCCACGGCGGGCATCAGGGCGGCGGACATGGAGGCCCTCCTCCCCACGGCAATGGCATTCCTGTCGACTCCCTCTCTTCGCTGATTAAAAGCTATATCACCACCAACTATGCCGCCTTCACCATCCGCCACGCCGAACTCGATTCGATCTGCCCCGAAGGAGCCGTTACCGAGGTCGTCATCAGCATTACCGGACTGGAACCTCTCAAATTGTACTTTGATGCCGGCAATGCCTTCCTGATGCAGGATTCACGTGTTTTTTACACGGCAGTCCCGCAGGCTGTCAAGGATTATATCATGGCAAATTATGCCACCTATACCGTTTGCAACAGGGCTACGAAACTAATCCTGGCCAACAACAGCATACAGTATATCATTCATCTCCGGTTAAACAAAGTACACCTCACGGTCCGTCTGCAGAACGACGGAACCCTGATTTGCGTAAGATAGTCTTTTTTGGTTGATTTGTTTACGAACGCCATTGTGCAAACCCGTGGGGGGTTTGATTAACAATGGCGTTCACTTTTTATTTATTACGATCTTGTTTTGTACTTTTGCAAAAAGGACTATGATGATCAACCATACGCAGATCTTACTTTGTCTTACATTATTCCTGCTGACAACAGCAGGTTTTACACAAGGAATAAGTCAGGAAAAACCTTCCGAGATTATCCTCCTCCATGCAAACGACATGCACGCTAAAATCGAAAACATGGCGAAACT
>CAIYES010000101.1 GCA_903925275.1 uncultured Bacteroidales bacterium | reverse complement strand
CAAATACATGCCTGGAATTAGGTCTGCAACTGTAATTTCTCCAACTGTATTTGATATACCATTTTTCTGTACGTTTCCTTTCGTATCATAGATGCAATATGGTATCAAGCAATTATCCCACCCTTGGATAGTCATTCTTAACTTAGTATCAGTGGGATTCGGACTGATTCTGATTCCGGATTGGTTCTTACTCAAAAACCTAATTCCAACAGGCCAGGCAGATCGTTTGCAGATTCCGAACCCCGCGTATGTTGAAGATCCTATGGCGTACAAAGTGTCTTCCGCGATTGCGATATCAAAAACGTGATCGCCCGGCAAACCTTCATTATACGGTGTCCACGAATTTCCCCTGTCACCGGAACGGATGACACCGTCACGGGTTGAGATATAAAGGTGCCCTGCGTCAGCGGTCATCGCGTTGAAATACCAGAGCGAGGTATCCGATGCCAGTTCCCAGACCGCACCATTATTTATGGATCGGTAAATCCCGTGCGATGATGTGATGTAAAATGCAGAACTGTCATGGGTCATGGCCAATCCTTCATCGAACCAGAAATAAAGCGATGTTGATAGAAAATGTTCTCCCAAATCGGTAGATACCATTACTGTATCGTGGACCCCACCGATATTCGCCACGGTGACCACTGTATTACCAATGGCCGACAGGCCAAGTGCACCGGGCAGAACCTTTCCCTGGTTGCATACTTTCCATGAATCGCCATGGTCTTCCGACTTTAAAATGCCCCCCCACGTTGCAACATACAACAAGTTGCCGGATTTTGCCAGGTGATGAAAGCATGAATCCGGCATTAGCCTCTCCCACGCCGGATCGGAGATTTTCTTCCGGTAGAGTCCTCTGCAAGATGATACAAACAGCCAGTCGTCCTGGATCATCACTCCGTTGACCCAACCCGAATAAAGCTCACCTTCAATACCTTGGAATTTCCATGTCAATCCCCGATCCGTTGATACGAAGATCGCCTGATGATTTTGTTCCACCACTGCAACATTGTTCCCGCTGACGGCGACAAAGTCATAAAGCCGTTCCTGTATACCGGAATTCGCAATTTCCCAAGTACTTCCCTTGTCAGATGATCGCAGAATTCCATCGCTTGATGTGGCAGCAAACAGCGATGAGTCAGCCCCATTCAGGCAATAAATATGACCATTACTGCGGTTGACGTCAGCGACCGGATCCCATGTGGTTCCGTCATCCCCTGACATGAACAATCCTGTCCCCGTCCCCATAAGCAATTTCTGCCGGTCGCCGTTTACGGAATCGAGCACCAACATGCAGGTCGGATAGGCCAAATTGTTCATTGTACTGTCCCAGCTAACGCCGTCATAAGACCGGAGGCAGTATCCCGTTTTGGCGACGATCAGGCGTTTGTTGGCCCGTACTATCACACAAGAGATGTTAATTGAACTGGAAAAAACCTCCCAGTGAAGGCCCTCATCGATGGATTGGTAGATTCCATCGTAACCACATGCGTATATTGTCTGCCCGATGGGGAATATCCCCCTGTAATTCTGTTCGGGCGGTTTCTTTGCGGGCAGGGTCCATGTCTCCCCGTTGTCCTCCGAACGATAAAATCCCGAAGATGGATGGTACGGGTTCGTACAGGCGATCAAAGTACTATTCATCCGGGCCAAGAAGATGATGCCTCCATTGCTTGCAGGGAAGTTAAGGAGAATCCAGCTCAGGCCCTGGTCGTCAGAGCGGTACAGTTGTTCTCCGGTTACCGCAAAAATTGAATTATCTTTCACCAGCAGAACGCTGATGGAATGGCCCGGGAAGGCACTGTCGATCTCCCAGGTATGACCATAATCATTAGATACGTAAAGGTTACCTCCCCCGGCGAACAGTTGGTTGCCTGAAATCACAACAGATTGTATGCTACCACCGTAAGGCTCAGATATTTGCTTCCATTGAGCATAGCCGGAACCGGAGATATTTAATATTATCGTTATAAGTGTTAAAAGCTTGAATGAGGTCCAATTGACTTTCATTATATTAATCTAAGCAATATCAATATTTTTGCTCAGGGTTTTATCTTCCTGGCAGTCCTTAATCTTGAAATGCTCATCCGTGAACTTATGGTTTTCAGGACTTCAATGCGTGTTGGTGTAATGCGGTAGATGACCAGATATGAACCAAAAATGATATTTCTGTACATCCGGCTTTTTGTTACAAGAAACCTGCATTCCGGATGAATTTCATAAAGATTCCTGAGTGCGCGGATCATGAAAAGCAATTCAGCCTTGAAAGTTTCCGCAGCGTTTTTGCCAAATGTTTCAACACCATACAAATAAATGTTTTGTATGTCAGTTTCAGCAATCGTTGAAATGATTACAGGCCTCTCTTGAGTTTCCATTCTTCAAACCGTTGCTCAAATTCATCCGGATTTATAAACGGACCTTGCTCGGCTTTTTTTATCTCAGCCTTGAAGTCATCAAGAGAAACTGTCTGGTCAGGTAAAGCCCAGTTTGTGTTCTTTTTAGCGGTTATATCTTTTGGAAGATGAGTTGTCTTCATTGTCCGACTTTTTACAAAGATAATCATTTTTTAAAAAATGTTCAGGGAACAGCATTCGACGTCAAAAAATAAGATTCGATAACCCCGAAATAAATTTGCAAAGAAGTTACAATCACGTTACTTTTGCTTTCAATTGACATGGGAATAAAGGGTTCCGCCCTGTAGAACAGAAAATTAGGATGCCAATGGCTCAATCCCTTTCCCAAATCAAAAAAGTGAAGTTTGCGACTTTTTTACGCAAAGTGTAAAGTGTAAATCGCGTTACCGGGACATTTTAAAAACTCCGGACCCGAAGACTGGGAAAAGAGATGTTACGACGAAAACTCGTTACACTTTTGCGACAGAAACTGCGACAAAACCACCCGAAAAGCACAAAAAAAGGGTACTTTTTGACTTTTAACTAATTGATTATCAGAGGGTGTTTTTTAATTGTATACTCTCGTCCCCGCTACTAAAACAAATAGCGAAATAGCGAAAT
>CAIYES010000100.1 GCA_903925275.1 uncultured Bacteroidales bacterium | reverse complement strand
CTGCAGGATTTCCAACTACCGAACAATATGGATTGACAAACCAGCTAAGAAGATCAGCTGCTTCTGTCGCAGCTAATATTGCCGAAGGATATGGACGTGACAGTACAAAAAATTATATCCAGTTTCTTAGAATTGCCAGAGGTTCATTAAACGAAACTGAAACTTTTCTCTTTATTGCATTTGGTTTGAAATACATCGACAAAAACATTCTTGACGGCCTTCTTCAACACACCGCCGAAATTGGAAAAATGTTAAATTCCCTGATAAAAAAACTAAATCCGTAACTTTAATGGTTTTTTATGCCTACTGCCTACTGCCTACTGCCTACTGCCTATTGCCTACTGCCCACTGCCCACTGCCTACTGCCTACTGCCTATTGCCTATTGCCTATTGCCTACTGCCTATTGCCTATTGCCTACTGCCTAATATCAACCCCAAATGACCAAACCCCCTATCAAATCCGCGCTGAACATCATGGACGGCATTGAACAGCCACCGCAGATCAACGAGGTGGCCGCAAAAATAATCCGTTCCCATAAAATCAGGTTGTTGACATCACAGGAGTACCTTGATGGGATTTTTTCCGGGAACCGAACCATCCTGAGTAAAGCCATTACCCTGATAGAAAGCAATCTTCCGGCACATCAGGCGCAAGGACAGGAGATTATTGCGGAATGCTTGAAGAGAATGACAAGTGACGAATTACAAGTGACAAGTGACAAATTACAAATTACAAATTATGTGGCTCCGATGCCGGGAAAAAGTATCCGAATTGGGATCACTGGTGTTCCCGGGGTGGGGAAAAGCACATTTATCGAAGCTTTAGGCATCTATCTTACCGCCAAAGGACATAAACTGGCAGTGCTCGCGATTGACCCCAGCAGCAGCCGTTCAAAAGGAAGCATCCTGGGTGATAAAACGCGCATGGAGGAGCTGTCGGTTAATCCGTATGCTTTCATACGCCCCTCTCCGGCGGCAGGTTCGCTGGGTGGCGTGGCACGTAAAACCCGCGAAACGATTGTGCTGTGCGAAGCTGCCGGCTTTGATGTGATTTTTATTGAAACTGTGGGCGTTGGTCAATCGGAAACTACAGTTCATTCGATGGTCGACTTCTTTCTGCTCCTCATGCTTGCCGGCGCCGGTGATGAACTCCAGGGAATCAAACGGGGCATCATCGAGATGGCCGATGCCATCATCATCAACAAAGCCGATGGAGACAATCTCCCCAAAGCAAAAATTGCACGGGTTGAATATGCAAACGCATTACACCTTTTCCCGCCTCCGGGCAGTGGATGGACTCCGGTGGCAGATATTTGTTCGTCGCGTTCAAAAATGGGCATTGACCATGTGTGGGAGCTGATTATGGAACACCATCGCATTACCAGCGAAACCGGATTTTTTAATCGCAGGCGTATGGAACAAAACCTTCAGGTTTTTCGTGAAACCATTGAGGCCGGCCTTCATCAGCACTTTTTTACTCGCAAGGAGATCAGCCGTGTCATTACAACCATGGAACAGGAGATCATGAAAGGCACCGAAAATCCCTATCAGGCAGCACAGAAATTGCTTGATCAGTACTTCAGGAAATTCTGACAGGTTGATGTCACTGAGTGACCTCCGTGACTTTGTAATTCTGTGGCTAAAATCAGCTTCTTAACCTTCTTCTGATGATCATGTTCCGCAGATTTGATGCCAGCACGCTGACAACTAAAATCGAAGCAATGACTATCAGCGAATTATTGGTGGAAATTTTAAATGCATCGTGCAGCAGCATTTTCACCCCGACGAATGTAAGCAGCACTGCCAGCCCCATTTTCAGATAATAGAACCGGTTCATGATATCCATAACCAGGAAGAACAGGGAACGCAATCCCAGGATGGCGAAAATATTCGAGAAAAACACGATGTACGGATCCTGTGTGACAGAAAATACGGCAGGAACTGAGTCGACCGCAAACAGTACATCGGTGAATTCAATGATCATCAGTACGATGAACAGCGGGGTAACCAGGAGTTTTCCATTCTGGCGGATGAAGAAGGTGTCGGCATGTTCATCCTGGCTGACGTTGAAAAAACGAGAAACCAGCCTGACAACCGGATGCTTTTCAGTATCGATTTGTTCTTCCTTCTTGCCATGCAGGAAATCGTACGCCATTTTTGCCCCTATGATGACCAGCATCACTCCGAACACGTAAAGAAACCAGGCAAATCGCTGGATCAGGGCACTCGCCGCGAAAATGAACATGAAACGCATGACAATGGCACCCAAAATTCCCCAGAAGAGAACTTGCTTGAAGTGCTTTGGCTGGATATTGAAGGAGATGAAGATTAAAACGATCACAAACACATTGTCGACAGACAGGGAGTACTCAATCAGATATCCTGTAATATATTCCAGCGACAGGTTTTTATTGTAAAGGCTGATTGCATCCTGAACACTTAACCCCGCAATGCTGATCGGATGATGAAACTTTGCGATCCGGTACTGGATCTCGGCGATGGTATCGGAGCCATGTATCCAATTTCCATGGAGACGTATAAGAAAATAAAACGCAATTGAAATGCCTACCCAAACCATGGTCCAGCTCAGCGCCTCTTTGAAAGACAATGCATGACTCTTTTTCTGAAAAAAACCCAGGTCGATGCCAAGCATGATGCAGATAAAAACAAGGAAGGAGGTGAAGAAGATTATTTCGTTGAGGTTATCCATTGGGGTTTAGAAAAGTGACAAGTGACAAGTGACAAATGACAAATGACAAGT
>CAIYES010000099.1 GCA_903925275.1 uncultured Bacteroidales bacterium | reverse complement strand
CATGGCGTGTCCCCCACAGCATGGCGTGTCCCCCACAGCATGGCGTGTCCACACAGCATGGCGTGTCCACACAGCATGGCATGTTCCCTTCAGTCAACCTGTTCGGAAAACCAATTGTTGGTTCGGTTTCGGTAATAATCAATCAATACAAAGCATCAGTGAAACGATGGTGTAATAAAAACCATCATGAATATTTTAACTGGCAATCACGCTTTTATTAATACATTATCAGGAATGAAGAGTCCTATAATAACATTGTAAACTAAATAAGAAATAATTCCAAATTATGGGAGAATGATAAATTTTATCTGAAATGAATAAAAATTAGTCTATTTAGCATCGTATCAGAAATAATATAAAGTAGACATGAATAGGATTGTCTGGTACAATTGTGATCAATCAATAAAAATATCATAGAAAGTCAAAAAACCCTTGCCATAAGTGGATAGCAATAATCCGACAGCTTGAAAAGTGAAAAATGGAATCAAGATGAAAATCTTGGGGCATAATACTTGCCCCCCAATTGGCAGGGAAGCTGTCTAATCTTTGTAGTAGTAATAGGGCGGAAATCTCAGACCAGCGTTGCTGCGAAACTGTAACCGAAAGGGCTGAAAATTTTCAGCCCTTACTTGAATAACGCCAAAGATTATTCATCTTAAAGTTTGATAAACTCAACAGCTATGCTTCGTCAGGGATTTTGAACAATTAAACACTCTCTTAGCCTGAAAATTAAGTTAATTTATTACTTTTGTAACACATTAAACAGTTCTGATCATGAAGAAATTTTTATATTGGGCACTGGCCATTGTGGTGGTGGTGCTTGGCTTTTTCCTCTATTGGAAATACAGTTTTACATACAGCGAAGGCAACCGGGCCGGTTTGTTGCAGAAATTTTCCTACAAGGGAACTTTTTTCAAGACCTATGAAGGCGAATTGATTCTGAGTAGTGTGAAGAGCAATCAAAATGTCATGTTGGCTTCTGAGAAATTTTATTTTTCGGTTCCGGGTACCGAACTGGCAAAAAAACTCCTTCTTCTCGAAGGATCAACGGTCGTGCTGCATTACAAGGAGAAAAACGGAGTACTCCCATGGCGTGGTGAAACAACTTATCTGGTCGACAGCTTAGTAATTTCACCACATTAACCTGGTCCCGGTTCACGAATTTCGCCATTTCGTTATTTAATTTCATACGCTTGACTATTTTACCACCCTCCAATTAAAATTATGACTGAACAATCCGACTATCTAATCATAGGTGCCGGGATTATCGGCCTGGCCATCGCCCGTGAACTGCGTTCCCGTTTTCAAAATGCATCAATTACCATCATTGAAAAAGAGCCCGATGTGGCGTATCATTCCAGCGGCCGCAACAGCGGAGTTCTGCATGCCGGATTTTACTACTCGGCCGATTCACTAAAGGCAAAATTTACCCGCGACGGCAACTTTGCCATGAAGGATTTTTGCCGGCAGAAAGGCTTGAAACTGAACGAATGTCAAAAGGTGGTGGTGGCCAAAGATGAATCAGAACTTGAACCGCTGTATGAGCTTGACCGACGGGGAAAACGCAATGGCGTGGATGTTAGAATTATCACAGAGGCCGAAATGAAAGAGATTGACCCCAATGCCAAAACATATAAGTTTGCGCTCTATTCGCCCAACACTGCAACCGTCGACCCCACCGAGCTGAACAAAGCGGTACGCGATGAGTTGATTGAAAATGGTGTGAGGTTTTTATTCGGCGAAGGTTACAAGCGAAAAACAGACGGAAATACAATCGAAACTTCCTCAGGGAAGTTGCTTTCGGCCAATAAGGTGATCAATACCGCCGGCCTGTATGCCGACAAAATCGCCCGTGATTTCGGATTCTCACAACACTACACCATCATTCCTTTTAAGGGAATTTATCTGAAATACACGAAAAAAGACAAGCCCATAAAGACCAACATCTATCCGGTACCCAACCTTAAAAACCCCTTTCTTGGCGTGCATTATACCATCACGGTTGATGGCACCATCAAGATCGGACCTACCTCCATCCCGGCATTCTGGCGCGAGAATTATAAGGGAATGGATAATTTCAAAGTTGATGAATTGGGCAATGTTCTTGGCTGGGAAAGCCGGCTTTTCCTCTCAAATGCTTTTGGTTTCAGGGGATTGGCTTTTGAGGAGATGAGAAAATACAACAAATCCTACTTTGTCAATCTTGCCACCAGCATGGTGCATTCCATTGATAAATCAGGATTTACAGAATGGAGCAAACCAGGGATCCGCGCTCAGCTGCTGAATACAAAAACGTTGGAACTGGTGATGGATTTCGTGGTGGAGGGCGATAACACCACCATCCATGTGCTCAATGCAGTGTCGCCTGCATTTACCTGTAGTTTTCCCTTCGCGAAATGGGTTGTGGACAACTATATAGAGAAAGGATAAATTTCTGATTTACAAGTTCAAAATTCCGGATTGAACCTACTCCGAAAAGTAAAAAACATATTTTAACCGCAAAGAAGCAAAGACGCAAACATTTCAAATTCAAACATATAAGTCTTAGCGCCTTCGCGCCTTAGCGGTGAAAAAATGTTATCGGAGTGGACTCAAGATTCGTTAATCAATAACCGATATTCAATTTTTTAACTATGGAAACCATACTCCGTTTCAAGCACGAAGATCTGATGGACTTTGTGGTAAGATATATGACCAAACTTGGCGTTCCGGCCGAAGATGCCAAAATTGTAGGAGATGTGCTGATTTGTGCCGATATCCGTGGGGTGGAATCACATGGGTTGCACCGGTTGGGTTCCTATTACGGGAATCGTATCAGCAAGGGTTGGATTGATCCCTTGACACCGTTTAAAGTCATCAGCGAAACACCATCCACTGCCCTGATCGACGGAGGGAATGGCTGCGGACAGGTTGTATCGCACAAGGCAATGAAGATGACCATTGAAAAGGCAAAAGCCGCCGGCATCGCTGCAATCACGGTGCGCAACAGCAACCACTACGGCATTGCAGGTTACTATGCCATGATGGCGATGCATGAGGATATGATCGGCATTTCGCTGACCAATTCCCAACCCCTGGTGGCGCCGACATTTGGCAGGACTGCCGTGCTTGGAACCAATCCCATTGCCATGGCTGCCCCCTCCGATAAAACATATCCCTACCTGCTCGACATGGCCACCAGCGCGGTGGCCTATGGAAAAATCCAGGTCTATGAAAAAAAACATGAACACATCCCTATCGGCTGGGGAATTGATGAACAGGGACAGGCAACCAACGATCCCTCGCTGATCAAACCTGGCGGACACGGGGCATTGCTTCCCCTCGGTGGTATGGATATTACGGCCGGGTACAAGGGTTACGGTTTGGCCGTGCTGGTCGAAATCCTTTGCTCTGCTTTATCAGGTGGCAATTTCCTGACAAATGTCGGCGGACCGGGAAAACCCGACCCCACCGGTGTTTCTCATTTCTTTATGGCCATCAACATCGAAGCCTTCCGCCCCATTCTCGATTTCAAAAACCAAATGGACGAGATGATCACGCTGCTGAAAAAATCACCACTGGCAGTAGGCCGCGAAGAAATCATGGTTGCCGGCGAAAAGGAGTTTCAATATGCTGAGTTCAATGAATTGCATGGCGTTCCCCTGATCAAACCCATCGTCGACGACCTTATCATGGAGGGCGAAAAAATTGGCGTTCCGTTTGATTGTCCCCACGTTAATGAATAAGTTCGATTTGCGATTTTAGCTGCCCTAGCCGGGGATACCACATTACGGTTTTCGATGAAATGGCGTTTTTTTCCGGTGTAATACCCAAAACATTCGTTATAAAATTAAATATTTAGTTGACAAACTAAGTTTTTAGTTGTATATTTGTTTGCTGAATTTATTGATTATTCAGCAACCTTGCCATTATAAAACAGACCGCCATGTCAACAAAAAAAAATACCGGTGATTTCCCACAGCCACTCACACGTGCAGAGGAAGAGGTGATGCAAATCCTCTGGGAAATTGAAAAAGGGATGGTTCACGACCTGCTGAATAAGTTCCCGGAACCGAAACCAGCCTACAATACGGTATCAACCATCATCCGGATTCTTGAACAGAAAGGGTTTGCAGGGCACAAAGCATACGGTCGTACACATGAGTATTTCCCGGTGATCAGCAAAACAATGTATACAAAATCCTCGTTCAGAGGCTTCATGACCAACTATTTCGGCAATTCATACAAATCCCTGGCGTCGTTTTTTGCCACCGAGGAGAAGTTGAGCCTGGCCGAACTTGAAGATATCCAGAAAACCATTGATGAAGAGATCAGAAAACAGAAGGAGGCATAGCGATGAATACGCTGTTATTATACCTGGTCGAGTCGACCATCTCAGTTTCAGTACTGTATGCCATCTACTGGTTTTTCCTGCGGCGTGATACCTTTTTTGTTGTGAACCGCTTTTACCTGCTGGCCATGGTACTCTTCTCCATGTTATTCCCATTGCTGCCGCATCGCTGGACACCATCTGAACCATCGGCTTTTTTCATGGTGTTGCTTGATCCGGTGCTGATCACTCCTTCAAAGATAGAGTTGACGCTTCAGGCACATCTGGAATGGATTGAAATAGCCGCAACAGTTTATTTAACCGGTGTCTTTGTTTTTTTGATCCGTTTCGGGTTGCAGATGATCCAGCT
Organism: uncultured Bacteroidales bacterium; assembly: GCA_903925275.1. GTDB lineage: Bacteria > Bacteroidota > Bacteroidia > Bacteroidales > FEN-979 > CAIVAT01. Next base: position 6,603 of record CAIYES010000099.1, on the reverse strand, counting down.
TCACCGGATTACCCGGCGTTTCGGAATCAGGGAGCGTTATGGCCGGCACGTGGTTTTTGTCGACCGGGGTTATTCTCCGTTCTCCTTTTTTAACATTGTTTTTATTAACGAAGAAACCCTTCCGGCAAACAGTCTTCAAACCATCCTTGAACATGAGCAGGTTCATATCAGTCAACACCATACAGTTGATCTGATCCTTGTCGAACTGGCCACCATCCTGCAATGGTTCAACCCCATTATCTGGCTTGCCGGCCGCGAAATGAAAAGTATTCACGAATACCTGGCTGATGAAGGCGTTCTGCAGAACGGCATCAGCCGCCCCATATACCAGCAAATGATTCTGGATGAAACCTTGGGCTTCCAGTTGAATAACCTGACCAATAATTTTAATGTTTCATTACTAAAAAAACGTATAGCCATGATGTCTAAATCAAAATCGAACACATGGGCGAAAAGCAAAGTGCTGATTGCCCTGCCGGCTCTGCTGGTCCTGGGATTTCTTCTGACTTCCCGTTCCTACAGCAGTGCTGTTGAAGTAAATGCTGCAGCCAACCGGGTGTATACCCAGGCTGATGTATCGCCGGTTCCGGAGCCTGTATTGCAGGATAACACAAAGAAAGAGCCGCAAGTCCAATCTGAACCCGTTAAAACGGGAAAAGAGGTTTATAAAAAGGTGGATAAAATGCCATCCTACACGGGTGGAGATCAAGCCCGGATTAAATTTCTAATGGAGAATATCACCTATCCGCAGATTGCCGTACAAAAAAAGATCCAGGGTAAGGTTTTTGTGACTTTCATTGTCAGATCCGATGGTTCTGTCACGGATGTAAAAATCCTCAGCGGAATAGGTGGTGGATGTGATGAAGAAGCTTTGCGCGTTGTAAAAATAATGCCGAAATGGATTCCCGGCGAGCATAAGGGGAAACCGGTAGATGTTTATTTTACGCTTCCCATAAAATTTGCCCTTTCTTAATAAAACAGGAACAAATTAAGAGCCTGCTCCGAAAAGTCTTAAAACATATTTAAACCGCTAAGACACAAAGACGTAAACATTTCAAATTCAAGTATGTAAACTTTAGCGCCTTAGCGCCTTAGCGGTAAAAAAGAGTTTTCGGAGAAGGCTTAATAAATCAGCACCCATGAGCAAACCTAATTTTATCCTTTTTATCCTGCTTTTGCTTCTCCCGGCAATTTCCAGGGCACAAAAAAGGGAACCGGTAGAACAGGTGAAATCGTTAATGGAATCCTGCCAGTTCAGCCAGGCCGCCAACCTGGCTGAACAATATTTATTGCAGGACAGTACCCTTACGGATATGCTTTTACTGAAGGGACTTGCCCTGGCTGCCGGATTCCAGTACAGGGAGGCCATCGCTGCTTTCAGGAAAGCGCTCCGTTCCGACAGTACAAACATCAAAGTGCTGAATGAACTTGTTAATGTTTACAGACAGTCGGGTGATCCCGTCAAGGCTATTGACATCGGCTGGAAAATTGCCGGACTGGCTCCCGAAAACCGGTATTTCCGTCTTCAACTCGCCAACCTTTATTATTCAGTCGAGGATTACAGGCATGCGGTTCAGGTGCTTTTACCGCTTTACAAGTCCGATTCATCATCTTTTTACGTGGCCAAACAAATTGGCAATTGCTTCAATGAACTCAAGCGGTCCGACTCTGCGGTTTATTTTTACCGGCGCGCCCTGAAGATCACGCCCTACGACCCTTTAGTAACGGGTAAACTCATCAACCTCTATATCCGTCAGGATGAGGTAGCACAGGCACTTTACATGGCCCAGGTATACCTTGCTCAGGATTCGGTCAGCATCCCCATCCTGAAACAAAGCGGATATTGTTATTACCTGCTGATTGATTTTAAATCGTCGGCAAAGCAGCTCCTCGAATGTACCCGACTGGGAGACTCCTCAAAATTCACCATGAAATACCTTGGATTGTCGTATTACAAGCAGGAAAAATACGATACGGCCGTTCCCTTTTTCCTCACCGCCTTCCGCAGCGATACCACCGACGCGGAGGTTTGTTTTTATTCTGGTGTTTCAGCATACCGTTCGAAAAAAATTGATACCGGGATGGTTTACCTGAACCGGACGCTTCGGCTGCTAATGCCTTCCGGCAAGTTCCTGTCATCCCTCTATGCGGAGCTTGCTGATGCGAATACCGCTATCGGGAATGCAGATACGGCTCTTTTACTGTTGAAGAAAGCACTTGAAGCAAATCCGGGAAATAATGCACTCCGTTTTAAAATTGCATACCAGTATGATTTTTATCTCTGGAAGCCTTACGAAGGATTGCCCTATTACAGGGAATTTTTAAAAAATCTTGTCCCGGTGACCGAAAACAATGTTAACCTGCCGCAACAGATCTCATACAGCGACTATACTCAAAAACGGATCAGGGAAATCTCAGGAACCAGAAAAAAATAAGAGGTTGTCTCAAAAGCCATTTTTCACCATTTCACCATTTCACCATTTCACTATTTATTATTCTTGTCCAAAAACTCCACCAGCATTTTGTTAAATATTGCCGGATGTGTTTCCATGGCCATGTGATAGGCGCTGGGGATTACCCGCAGTTCAATGGACGGAACGGCTTTTTTCAGTTTTTTTCCGTTGCGCAACCGGATCGTGTGGTCTTTTTTTCCCCAGATGACCATAACCGGCAAATGACTTAACTCCTTTGCATCAAGGCTTTCAATTTCATGGGAGTTTGCCAGAAGGTTTACCACTGTCTCGGCTGTGCCTTCAATTTGCAAGGGTTCCCAATATCCCATTACAGTAAGCGAATCGGGAAGAAATCCATAGGTGCCCTTAAGCTCGCGCCTGAAATTATTGAATGAGAGGTACCTGTGTTCGGTATAGGAAAGGAGCATTTTTTTATAAATGGGGTGGTTGACAAGGCCGACAATGCTGAGGTTTACGTTATCGTTTGTGATAAAAATCATGCCATCGAGGATGGTCAGGCTTTGGGTCCTTCCCGGGTTCATCAAAGCAACCGCTTCAGCCGTTCCGCCTCCCATGGAATGACCCACAATATTCCATTTCATGGTATCGTTTGCGTCAAGTTGTTCCAGCAATTTCCATATCAGCCTTCCGCGATTGCTATGCGACTGATTCAGGACTGCTGAACGCTGACTGTAGCCAAAACCCGGAAGATCAACCGCAACCACCTTATAGCCGGATGCTGCCAGTGTGTCGGCATTGTAACGCCAGCAAAAGGTCGATCCGCAAAATCCATGGATCAGCAGTATCTTGCCTTTTGGGTTTTTTTGCTCCGCATTCCATATCCGGTAATGGATCCGCACCGAATCGATTATAGCAAAATGACTGTTTTTAAATGGTTTATCAGGAATATCATCTTTTAATGTGCTTCCCCGGGAATTTAAGGACGTAAACAGGAAGAGAAGCAATACCAATTTCTGCATTGAGGCTTTTTATGCAAAATTCGACATTTTTCAAAGATTGCATGGCACCCCTGCTTATTTATAAAGATTCTAAGAAAGTTTGGCCGAGGTACAAAATATGCCTGAAGTTATTTATATTTGTGCGATTTTAAAACCGAAATTTATGGCTATAGTTTCTATATCAGATAATTGCCTGCGGCTCATCGAAGAATTCGAATGCGACGGCGACGTTTCCAAATTTCTCAAAGCTTATAAATGTCCTGCCGGGGTTTGGACCATTGGGATCGGTACCACGATTTATCCCAGCGGGCAGCGTGTAAAAGAGGGCGACCAATGCACGCCGCAGCAGGCATACGATTTTCTCAGGTTCGACCTCAGGACTATTCAACCGAGAGTTGATTCGTATACCACCGATGCAATTGATCAATCGCAGTTCGACACCCTTGTTTCATTTGCTTACAACCTGGGAACAAACGCACTCAAGGGATCTACCCTGCTTTTAAAGGTGAATAAAAATGTCAATGATCCTGCCATCCAGACCGAATTCGAAAAATGGGTCAATGCGAGTGGGAAAAAATTGCCCGGACTTGTAAGGCGCAGGAAGGCAGAGGCCTGGCTCTATTTTCACAAGACACTGAAATTCGATTTCTGATACCTGATTACGATTTTGAATTAAGGTATCTTTGCAGGATGATTATTCGCGGTGTTGGATAGAATGACTAAATACCAAATACCGTGAAAGTTCGTTTATTACAATGAATCACCTCGCCGCAAAGCAGCGAGGTATCAATTGACTATTATTTTATAATCCGCTGCAAACAACGGGGAATTAACCCAAATGACCCCACCCCCTCCCCTCCCCTTGAAGGGGAGGGGGCAGGGGGAGAGGTCATAAAATATAAACCTAAAGCATGGAGAAGAAGAACAATCCATATTTACCGATCTGGTTTGCCCTGGTAATGGCCGGCAGCATCCTCCTGGGAATTTTCCTGGGAAACCGCATGGGAGGACTGAACCCTTTTAAGTCGGACAGGGACAAGCTCAAGGAGGTGATTAACTATGTGCAGGACAATTATGTGGATACGATGAGCCGTAAGGTCATTGAAGAGAAAGCGATCAATGGATTGCTTGAAAAGCTTGACCCGCATTCTGTCTATATCTCGGCAGAGGATTTTCATGCAGCCAACGATCCGTTGCTTGGCAGTTTTGACGGGATTGGTGTACAATTCCGTATCGAAAACGATACCGTCACCGTTATCAACCCCGTTTCGGGAGGGCCATCCGAAAAACTTGGCATACGGGCGGGCGACCGCATCGTTAAGGTTGACGGAAAAAATATAGCCGGAATCAAAATCTCCACCAACGATGTCATGCGGAAACTCAAAGGTCCGAAGGGAACAATTGTTAAAGTTGCTATTTTCCGCAGGGGAACGGCAGGCCTGGTTGATTACTCAATTACCCGTGATGAGATTCCTACTTACAGCGTCGACATCGCCTACATGGCCAGGCCGGGGATCGGCTACATCCGCCTGAATAACTTTTCTAAAAGTACTCATGACGAAGTACACAATGCATTGCAAACCCTTCTGGATGCAGGCATGAAAAAGCTGATCCTCGACTTGCGGGGAAATGGCGGGGGTTATCTGCAGGCGGCCATCGATGTGGCAGATGAATTCCTGCGCAAAGGAGACCTGATCGTTTATACACAGGGGATGCACCACGACCGGGAAGTGGCAAATGCTACGGCCGAAGGGTTATTTGAGACAGGCGACCTGGTGGTCATGGTTGATGAAGGAACCGCTTCAGCTGCTGAGATCGTTTCCGGTGCAATTCAGGATCATGACCGGGGAGTTATTGTCGGGCGCCGTTCTTTTGGCAAAGGATTGGTTCAGGAACAACTCGATTTTAAAGATGGCAGCGCAATCAGGCTCACCGTATCCAGGTATTATACCCCGACCGGACGATGTATCCAGAAATCATACAAAGACGGATTGGAAGTTTATAACAGCGATTATTATCACCGGTTTATGAGTGGAGAACTTGAGCATCCTGATTCCATAAAATTTCCTGATTCACTGAAATTCAAAACACCCAAAGGCAAAACCGTTTATGGTGGAGGCGGAATTATGCCCGACATTTATGTGCCCATCGAAAAAGATTCAACCCTGGTGTATTACAATTTGTGCATCAACAAAGGGCTGATATACCAGTATGCATTTGATTATACCGACCGGAACCGTCTGCAAATGCAGCATTTCAGGAAACCAGACCAATTTGACCGGGGATTTACTGTCACCCCATCCATCCTTGCCGATTTCGTCGCATATGCTGATAAGAAAGGTGTGAAGCGGCAGGGAAAAGATCTTACCCTGTCTGATTTGTACATTAGTACCATGCTGAAAGCCTATATCGGGCGGAATTTGCTTGACAATCCCGGTTTTTACCCGATTTTAAACACCATCGACCCGGCCTTTAACCGAGCTGTAAAAGAACTTTCTAAATGAAAATCCACCGCCCACTGCCTACTGCCTACTGCCTATTGCCTATTGCCTATTGCCTATTCCTAACCCTTAAAACCCAACCCCATGATTCACGAATTGCCCAAATTACCTTATGCCCCTGATGCATTGGAACCCTATATTTCGAAACGGACCATTGAATTTCACTACGGGAAACATCACCAGGCCTATGTCAACAACCTGAACAAACTGATCGCAGGTACCGGATTTGAAAATGCTTCGCTCGAAGAGATCGTGCGTACCGCCGGTGGCGGAATTTTCAACAACGGCGCCCAGGTTTGGAATCACACTTTTTACTGGAATTGCCTCAAACCGCAAGGCGGAGGTGAACCCGCCGGTCCTTTGGCCGATGCTTTACTGAAAAATTTCGGTTCCTTTGGCGAATTCAGGGAAAAATTTTCAACGGCCGCTGCTACCTTGTTCGGTTCCGGATGGGCCTGGCTTATTAAAAAGGAAGATGGAAGCCTTGAAATCGTCCAGGAAAGCAACGCCGGCAACCCGCTGAAAAACGGCGCTACCCCCCTGCTCACCTGCGATGTTTGGGAACATGCCTATTATCTCGACAAACAGAACGTACGTCCCGATTACATCGCCGATTTCTGGAAATTGGTTGACTGGAATGCGGTGGCTGGCAGACTCTAGCAAGCCTTGAACAAATGACAAATGACAAGT
>CAIYES010000098.1 GCA_903925275.1 uncultured Bacteroidales bacterium | reverse complement strand
TACTAGAAAATACGGTGAAAAAGCAGTCTCTCTTTCTGCATAAAGAAGGGGCTTACTTTTAGAAAATGAATATGCTAATGCTGATTATCAAGGAGTTTAATCGAAAATATTAACCAATTCCGGTTTTACCGGACAACAATGTATTTCTTTCTGATATTTAGGCCATTATTGCATTGTCTTGGTTTTATTTATAATTTTGTTTCTGATTCACTTAAAAACACCAGTAACAAGCTCATTCATCGTTCTTAATAATCATAGATAAAATATTGCGTTGCTAATATTTCTCTCATAGAAAACTGCCAATTTTTTAAACTCAGGGAAATAGTTTTTGCGGGCGCACCCAACGGGTGTGTTCCTTTTGCTATTTCAGTTACTTGTGGGTGCTTGGAGGTACCTCTAAAAGCTGGACATGTGCAAAGGTTCACGCCCTTTTTTGGCTAATCAACCCTGTATAATAAAGACCCATTACGCTGCTCAAAAAAAAGAAAATAGGGATGGAAAACCACGAAGACAAATCAGAAGCAGCGGCACTGCGTCAGAAGGCCGAAGAGTTGCTGAAAAAGAAATCAGAAGCCGAAATACTGGATCTCATTCAAGAGCTTGCCTTTCAGAACGAAGAAAAGGCAAAACGGGCAGACGAATTAAGCGCTGCAATTGTCAATACTCTAAGTCTCACTCACGAACTTGAGGTTCATCAAATAGAGTTGGAATTGCAGAATGAAGAGCTCCGCCATGCATGGGCAGAGGCAGAAGTTGCGAATGACAAGTATATCAGATTGTACGATTTCGCACCCTCAGGTTATTTTACACTTTCCGGTAAAGGTGAAATCATCGAATTGAATCTCAGTGGGGCCAGGATGCTGGGCAATGACCGGCAGCATCTGAAATCCAGCCTGTTTGGTTTTTTTGTTTCAGAAGAAACAAAACCAATCTTCAGTCTTTTCCTTGAGAAGGCATTTAAGAGCAAAGCAAAGGAGTCCTGCGAAATAACCCTGACTTCTTTTGGCGCCCAGCCAATGTTTGCCCATCTTTCCGGTATCATTGCTGAAAAGGGCAATCAATGCCTTGTAAACATGCTTGACATAACCGAACTTAAAGTGGCGCAGGAAGCGCTGCGTAGGAGCGCTGAAGAGTTTAAGGCAATGGCAAATTATTCAGCAAGCTGGGAAGCCTGGTTTAATCCGTTTGGAAAACTAATCTGGATGAATCCTTATTCGGTTGAACTGACAGGTTACACGCCAGAGGAGTATATGGCAACAGAAGATTTTTTATCCATGTTTTGTTCACCTGAGGATTTGGCAATGATTTCGGGAAAATTTATGGAAGCATTGAATGGCAGCAGCGGCGCTAATCTGGAAGCACGGGCGCTCCGCAAGGATGGTTCGACATTCTGGGTATCTATTTCGTGGTGCCCCATTCTGGATGCCAATGGAACATCAACAGGGTTCCGAACGAGCGCACAGGACATCACCAATCGCAAACTTGCTGAAAAGGAAATCAATGATCTTAACCTAACCCTGGAGCTCAAAGTGGAAGAAAGAACCAAAGCGCTTCAGCAAGTCAATGAAAATCTTGAAAATAAAATACTGGCTCTAAAAATAGCAGATGAAGAGATCATCAGATCAAGAGACCATGCCATGAAGGCAAATCAGGCCAAAAGCGAATTTCTCTCCCGCGTAAGCCATGAATTGAGGACTCCGATGAATTCAATTCTTGGATTTGCCCAGTTACTGGATATGGAAGAAATTAATCCAAAACAAAAGAAAAAGGTCGGCAATATTTTAACCAGCGGGAAACACCTGCTCGAACTAATAGATGAAGTACTCGAAATTTCAGGTATCGATTCCGGCAAGATCTCAATTTTGTTCGAACCAGTGCAGCTAAGTGGTATTGTTGAAGAAATGATGGACGCCATTCGCCCGCTCACCTATGCCGGGCATTTAAAACTTGAATTGGCAAATTCACCTGAAAATCAGATTTTTGTACTGTCAGACAGAAAGCGGTTAAAACAAGTATTGACAAACTTGCTCAGCAATGCGGTGAAGTACAACAGGCAGGGTGGCACTATTTCAGTCAAAACTGAAATGCGGCCCTTAGACGAAAAAGGTATTGTTTTTGTTCGTATTTCGGTTACTGATACGGGTGTGGGTATTCCATCGGAAGACATTCCAAAACTTTTTTCACCATTTGAGCGAATTGGTGCTGAAAAAACCGAAACACAAGGCACCGGGCTTGGGCTGGCTTTGGTAAAGCGGATTATTGATGCCATGGATGGATCAATAGGTGTTGAAAGCATTGTTGGTGAAGGAAGCACATTTTGGTTTGAATTGCCAACAACCGAAGATCATAAAAGCCGGAAAGAACAAAAAGCAGAACTTCAAAAACTGACAGATCGGGATGATGACATAGTAATAACGGGTAAAAAGCAAATTACAAAAACCTTTACCATTCTTTATATTGAAGACAATTTCCCGAATGTTCAGCTTGTTGAAGATATTCTTGAGAATCACAGGCCTGAAATACAATTAATTACAACAATGTTTGGGCAACAGGCTGTCAAATTAGTAACTGATAACCTGCCTGATTTAATATTGCTCGATCTCGATTTGCCTGACATGAAAGGTGGCGATGTTTTGGCAGACCTTCAGGCAGGTGATAAAACAAATTCGATCCCGGTGGTCATCATTACCGCTGATGCCACACATCAACAAATTGAAAAATTAATGACAGCCGGTGCCAGTGATTATTTGATTAAACCAATAGATATAATCATGTTTTTAAAGGTGGTAGATGAGTGTGTGACGAGTGCGAAATGACTCCCTGCTTTTTTGCAAATTTTAATACTATTGTAATCAATAAAAACCATTTCCGATGAACACCAAAAAGCCAACATCCGCAGTACCGGGAACAAAGAAAGCGCCCGCAAAAACCGATAGCAGTCAGTTTCCCATCGTGGGCATCGGCGCCTCCGCCGGCGGGCTCGAAGCGCTGGAACAATTTTTCGGGAATATGCCCAAAGACAGCGGCATGGCCTTCGTGGTGATTCAGCACTTAGACCCAAACCATGTGGGTATCATGCCCGAGCTACTGCAACGCATTACGCTCATGAAGGTACTTCAGGCAAGCGAC
>CAIYES010000097.1 GCA_903925275.1 uncultured Bacteroidales bacterium | reverse complement strand
TGCTTGGCAGCCTCAAAGATAGTGAATATCAATGAGATAACAAACTTTTCCTATTTTTTATGAATAATTCAGGCTAAAAAACACAGCCATGAAAAATTTCGTAAAAAACTACATCGGAAAAGGAAAAAAAATCGAAGGCCTTGAAATCATAAAGATCAACCTCAAAATTGAAGATCTCGCAAAGTTCTCACACAAATACAATGACGAAGATTACATTACCCTTGAGATCGCAAAAATGAAAAGCCCTGATAAATTCGGCCATGATTACACGGTTTATGTCAACCGCCTAGAAGAATCAGAGGTCAACGAGCCAGCCAAAGAGAAGGAAACTCCAAAAAAGAAACGCAACACTTCCAAAAAAGCCCTCAAAGACCTCCCCTCAGCAGACATCCCTTTCTAAATCAACCGCCTGATGAAACGAGGCTGACCTTCCCGGATCAGCCTTTTTTTATGGTCGTAAATGATCGTGCCCTTTTTCTTTGAATCAGGCAGGTCAAAGAAAAAGACCGGCAAAAAGAAAACCACAGGATACTTCCACTGTCGCTCAGTATTCACGGGGTGCTTTTTGAAGAAAAAAGCAACCAAAAAGCCAGCGCACTATTACTCAAAATTGGTTGCAAAGTTAAACTCATGAAAATCTTTTTCGCTAAGAGTGACCGCCTGAAGGCACCGTCACCCGTTGGGTTCATTCAGATTTTGAAGGGAAAATCTGACCCGAACTCTTGCTTAAAATTTTCATTCCGTTTTTTACCGGGGCATAAATTTTTTCTTAAACCCAGGCGAGCCAGATGCCTAAAAAAGTCTGCAGGGCAGCAGCGAAAAACAATGACAAAGATTACAGCACCCGTAATGAAACCGACCAATGGCGGAGCATCAAAAGAAGAAAACGCAGTTCTTGCTGCAGCGAAATCGGTTCTCAATCCGGAAGGAAACACCGCAGAGGTGATGAAACCGATCCAGCAGATTGAACCGGAAAAGCCTGTCATCCCTGCTCCTGAACCCAGGCGGGAAATGACCATGATGGAAAAAATCCTCAAGGTCGAAAACCTGCAGCTGGTCGTCGAAAAAAGGGCGAAACTGGTCCAGACCCGCTCGGAGCTGGAACGGTTCCAGATTTCCTCCAACGATTTCAACTGTTCCATGAGGCTCAACGATTCGGATGGGAACGTCTTCACCACCAGCTTCACTCCGGGGATCAAGAAGGTCATCGACTTTCTCAAATCATCGTTCGATGCAAGCATCACCGATGTAGAGAACAAGATCACTTTCTAACCAAGTGGTTCCATCAAGTGATCCGGCGGTCAGGCTCAGGCCTGACCGCTTTTTTTATGGTCGTAAACAACCGCATTTCTTTTAACTGATAAAAAAATATGCATTACATTTGAAAGACAATACAAAATCTCTTCCAAGTTGAATTATAGAGATCTTTTCGGATTTTTAGTTGGTTTTTACGGCATTCAAAAGCATGTTCACTTATTATAACCCCAAAAAAAATCGCACTACTTTCCGGTCATACATAAGTCAATTTATTGTTATAGAATAAGATATTATGAAATACATTTATTTATTTGTCATTCTCTCCATCGTTAATATTACACATGCACAAAACTGGAATTGGATCAATCCTGTTCCACAAGGTAACATGCTGACAAGTATCTGTTTCGTGACATCGCACGTAGGCTTTATCGTTGGGGAACATGGTACACTCTTTAAATCTATAGATGGTGGAGTAAACTGGACAGCCGAGAATACCGGGACGACAAAATGTCTTAATTCAGTATTTTTTATTACTGAGAACAATGGTTACATTGCCGGGGATGAAGGCCTGATCCTGAAAACTGAAAATGGCGGACAGATTTGGACTCAGCAATTCACGGCAACGGCTTGGAATATTTCATCTATTTATTTTACGAATGTGAATACGGGCTATGCGTCCACTTTATGGGGGAAAATACTTCAAACTAACGATGGTGGTTCCACATGGACCATGGTTGATGCCGGGAATCAAGATTTGTATTCCGTTTTTTTTCCGAATCAGGACACAGGATTTGCAGTGGGTTATTTAGGTTCAATCATGAGAACAACTAATGGAGGAGGGACATGGACAACACGCAACTCCGGAACAATAAACTGTATTCGATCGGTTTATTTTATCAATAACGAAGTTGGATTTGCAGCAGGGGATTACGGAACATTTTTAAAAACAATTGATGCAGGTACTACATGGACCAATGTGAGTCCCGGGAGCAATTATTTTTTCACAGCAGTCCGTTTTTCTGATACAAATACAGGATATGTCACGACTCAATCAGGAGAAATTCTTAAGACTATAGATTCAGGTAACACTTGGATTCAACAGGTTTCTTTTTCTATGAACTCGTTAGCAAGTGTTTTTTGTACAAATAGTTACGTTGCTATGGCCGTAGGAACTTGTGGTGTCATTTTAAAAACGACCAATGGAGGAAATAATTGGGAGAACCTTACAAACGGAACACTAAACCCCTTAACTTCAGTGTATTTTACATCTCTTGAGAGGGGATATGTTGTAGGTTATAACGGGATTATTGTAAGAACAGTCGATGCCGGTTTAACCTGGGATACTACACATACTAGTTCCCATTCATTGCTGTCTGTCCATTTTGCAAATCAAAATACTGGTTATGCGGTTGGATTGAATGGAGTAATGTTAAAAACTACTGATGGTGGGGATAATTGGATATCGTTATCCACATGCCCGCAAGATACCTTATTGACAGTCTTTTTTCTTTCCCAGGATACAGGTTATGTTGCAGGGAGGCTGGGAGCAATTTTGAAAACTACAAACGGTGGATTGACCTGGACCCGCCAGGTTTCAGGGATTGCATTGGATATTAAAGGAATTTTCTTCAATAATGCGGACACCGGATATGCAGTAAGCGCACATGGAAAAGTAGTTAAAACAGTTAATGGAGGGATATCCTGGACTAACCTGAACACCAATACAACACAGGATATCAATTGTGTTTCTTTCACTGACGTAAATCATGGATTTGTTGCCGGCAGCTATGGTACAATTCTCAAAACAACCAATGGCGGACTCAATTGGTCAGAAAGTCCAAGTAACACATTAAGTTCCATTTTTGGTATATTTATGAGCAATTTAGCAACTGGATATGCTGTTGGTGATGGCGGAATAATACTAAAAACAAATAATTCAGGTTCGTTCTGGAATGAACTACAATCGGCCACCTCAAATCCCTTATTGTCAGTTTATTTCCCATCAGTTGATTCTGGATATATTGTAGGCTCTTGTGGAACTATTCTTAAAACAAATTATAATCCCGGAGTTGGAATCAATGGTCACCTTATAACAAATAAGGTATTTACTATCTATCCCAATCCGGCACAGGAGAAGCTTAATATTGAATCTAAATTGCCTGATTTAACATACAATATATTAATATTTAACAGTATCGGTCAGATGGT
>CAIYES010000096.1 GCA_903925275.1 uncultured Bacteroidales bacterium | reverse complement strand
CCGATGGAACGAGTCTTCAGGAAAGACAATTTTCAGGGAAAACTCAGGCAGTGCCAATGGGTTGTATTTCAGTGCTGGAGGCAATTTAATTGTATGCGAAGGAGCCAACAAACGGATCGTTTCGATAGACCCATCCCAGACGGTAACAGTGATCACGGATTCCTTCGGTGGCAAACCTTACAACGAACCCAATGACTTATGGATTTCTTCTTCGGGCAATACTTATTTTACCGATCCTGTTTTCACTGGAACCCAGACCCAGGACGGCCAGAATGTTTATTGTGTTCTCGCAGCAACAGGGACAGTAATAAAGGTGATCAGTGATCTGGTAAAACCAAATGGAATAATCGGCAATTCAACAGGCACGTTGCTCTATGTTGCGGATTATGGGGCTTCAAAGATTTATAGGTATTCCATATCTTCAGGCGGATCACTTGCAAACAAACAGCTCTTTGCAAGTGTACAAGCCGATGGATTGGCCATTGACAATGATGGGAATCTGTATGCCGCAAGCAGCGAAGTGCTGAAATTTAATACTAACGGGGTTCTATTGAAACGTTTCCAGGTTCCGGGGACAATAACAAATCTCTGTTATAGTAAAGCTTCAACAGAAAGGCTTTTTATAACTACACATACAGGATTATATATTGAAAAATTAGGTTTAACACTGTAAATCAATTAATTATGAAAACTAAAGATTTTTTTGGAAACAACACCCGGACTAATCATTTGTTCGGTGGCACAACAATCTGCCTTAGCAGATCACTTCGGATTAATAGGTTCATGTTTTTACACGTTTTGGTGCTCTTAGCCATGTCATTTCTTTTCAGCCAGTGCAAGGAAGAGGAACTGGTGCTGGAAGAAACTGAAACCCAAACCCAAACAACAACTGAGACTACTACGACAGATCAGTACATTATTGAGCAAGCCGTATCGGACGAGGCGCAACGCAATACAATCGCCTTTGATGGTTTGGGTTTTATGACCGGAAATTTTGGTTCACAGACCTTCCTACCTCCGGGGAAAGTGGCCGATTATAGTGGATTCCAGTATCTTCGCGACAATGACCCAACGAAACTTGGTCACAATACCAGTTTTGTAACAATTATCGCTTTCAACGTTCTGAACATCCTGACTACCGATCAGATCAATATGTTTGTCCTCCGCGCAAAGGAGCAGATTGATCAGATCAATGCATTCGGCTACAAACGTTTGCCATTGTGCAAAGCCTTCCGGCGGTTAATCGATGGTGACCTGCCATCTGGAACTACAGGACTAAATAAGGATGTTGTAATGGCCTATACTGCAGACCTATACAGGATTGATGGGTTAATCAGCTACAACAGGGCACAATTGTTCGGCCAGGTTCTCAATTCCTTAAGTACGGCGCAAAAGGCAAAACTGGCAGCGTTAAAAGGACTAAAAGGGATCGGGAATTGGGATGCAAACATGACCAATCCATTGGAAGCACTTAGGTTGCAACAGGATATTAATGTAGCTGTAATGACCTATGCCAGCGAAATGTACGCGTGGTATGCCGGTTCGGTCAATTCGGATGTCTATTTTTGTCCTGAAAGACATGGTACCTATTTCGGTTCTTTCTACCTGAAGGATTGGCCCGCCATGGGAAATCCGAATTATACCATAGATGAGAAGATGACAGCAGATGCAGGCACGAACCTTTTGGCTATTCTTACCACAACTCAGGCTGACCAGATCAGGGGGATTGTTGACCTTCAGCGTGCCTCACTTACCGAACTTGTCTTAAGAAGAACCGACATTTCTACAGAACTACGTAAATTCTTATCTTCACAGACCGCCGATTCAACGAGTGTTATCGCCCTATCAAAAAGATATGGGGAACTCGACGGACAGCTCAGCTATTTCTATGCCACCAACTTTTCGCAGGTTTATAAATCGCTTTCAACAGATCAAAAGGCAAAAGTCCTGGCACTTGCTAATACTCTGGGATACATCAACCCTACCGGGGCGTTCCTTTATTCCCAGCCCATTGCAATGCCAACCGTCACAAATACGGATTTTATGTTTAAATAAACCGGTGTTTTGCGGCATTTGAATTCTTTCGCTTAATTTTAATGTTTGCTACTGGCTTCTGGCAACTGACTTCTGGCTGTCCTTCAAATTACGATACCTGCAATCAAACTTGATTGTCAGGTATCTAATTGAAAAAAGTGGAGATAATCCAGTTATGTCTTTTAAAACATTTGCGGTAAATTGAAACCTTTGTTTTATTTTTACAGAAACCCGAATTTATTGCAACTAACATTATAACACATTAATATATAGCTCTTAACAAGGATTAATCTAATAAAAGCATTCTGATGAAAGATCACCGAAGTACAATTAAGTTTTTGGAAATCGCTCTTGTTTTGTTTGTATGGCTTGTATTGCTGATTACCCCTTTGATCTTTCGCGAGGAAAATAACCGGCCACTTGGTGAAAGTGTTTTAAAGCAGATTGAGACTCTCATCCCCTTAACGATATTGATTATGGTTAATCGATTTTTTCTTGTCCCCTTGTTGCTTTTTAAAGGAAAACAGACCTCTTTTTTATTTTCGGTTCTTGGTTTGATCATTTCGATTACAATTGCGATGTATTATTTAGACAGAAGTACCAAGCAGCCGATACCACCAACAGAGCAACGGGGCGAACCTCCACGAAGGCTACCACGGGAGAATAACAATGGCGACCCAAACGGGCAAAAAAAACCGCCCAGGGAT